>JAYTFQ010000796.1:0-3363 GCA_043734225.1 Anaerolineales bacterium
CCCTACACTATCGCCACGACTTCCCGGCTGCTTGGCACGCCGCCACCGTCTAAATTATCTTCGCGGTGCGTATAGATTCTTCAAGGCAGTATTACACTCACACACTCACAAACGACTTTTAGGCCTCGCCGGCTTCTCTTCTATCCCCGGCTGCTCCACCTCGCCGCGGCGCTTGTCTTCCAGCGACAGCGGCGGCTGCTCCAGGATGCGCGGGGTGGCGACCGGCGCGCCGGCTGAGCCGGCCTCGGGCGGGTGCTCGCTGGCGTAGGCTTCAAGCATCTCGCTGAAGTTCACAAACGATTCGGCGTTGCCGGCCGACAGGCGCTCCAGCACTTCGGCCACCAGCGCGCGCCGATACTCGGCCGGGTGGAACTCGGTGCCGGCCAGGATGCTGGCCCGGCGCTGGGCGATGTTCTCGTGGCGCTCGGTCAGCGTGGCCGGCAGCTCCACCGATAGGATCCTCAGCCGGGCGGAGAGTTTTAGGCCCAGGAAACCAAGCTCCGTGTTGGCCTGCGCCTGCACCGCCTGCTCGATCTGCGCCCGCACCTCGGCCTGGGTGAGCTCGCTGGCGTTGAAGCGGTTGGCGGCGGCCAGCAGCGCCCAGCGGATATACACCCCGCCGATGGAGACATACGTTTCGCGCGGGGCCTGGGTCAGGCTGCTGGCCAGGTCCGGCGCGGCGGCCGGGTCATACATCACCGAGGTGGCCACGTGCATGGTCACCGGCAGCACGTCGCGGGCGATGATGTTTTCAAAGACGTATTCGTGGCGCTGGCCCTTAGTCAGCACCAGCGGCCCGAGTGTCTCGGTCATGCCGCTGTGATAGATCAGCCCCGGCCCGCGGCAGCCGGCATACTTGCCCATGCGGTAAATCACCTGCACGTGGTGCTGCGGCACAAAGGCGATGCCAAGCGGCTTGCCCACGAACAGGATCAGCCGCAGCAGCGGTGGCTTGGGGAGATTGTCATCGTCGGGTGGCATCATGCCGGCTTCTCCGTGGGCGCCAGCCGATAGCCGTCGCCGCTGTGCTGGATCAGGCCCCCGGCTGGGCCCAGCCGGGCTTTCAACTGGCGCACATACTCATGCAGCCGCCGCAGCGGGTCGCCGGAGACCTTCTCCGAGCGCTCGGTCTGCTCGGCCAGGCGCATGGCCTCAATCAGCTTCAGCCGCGCGCACGGCTCGCCGCCGGCCGCCGACAGGCAGCGCAGGATTTCATACTCCGGCGCCAGCAAGCTCACCAGCGCGCCGTTTACGCGCACCTGCCGCCCCACGCCCACAAATTCAATCGCCGCGTCTTGCTCCGCCGCGCCCTGCCTTCCGGCTTCCTTGGCCGCCGTTCCGGCCAGCCGCGGCAGCACGCGCGCGAAAATCGGCGAGAACAGCTCATACCGGCCGCCGAGGCGCAGCCGCAGCAGCCCGCGCCGCTCAAGCCGGCGGGCGCCGTCGGTGCTGGGCGGCTGGCCCGCCGCCACCCGCGCCAGGTCGGCGCGCTCCTCCGGCTCCAGGCTGTCCCAAATTTTGCCGCACTCGCCCTCCACGTCGGCGTGGTCGGCCAGGTGCGTCCACTGCTCCCGGGAGAGCGCGTCCGCCGCCAGCGTCGGGTCAAATTGCGTGGCGAAGAACAGGGCCCGCAGCAGGCCGGCATGCCCGCCGGCCAGTTGATAAAGCCGCTGGGCCTCGGTGTCGTTTAGCGTGCGCGCGGGTGACTGGCGCGCCGCCAGCCGGCGCAGCATCAGCAGCGCATCCGCCTCCACGTACGGCCCCACCGGGATGGTGTGCCCCGGCGCCGACAGCAGCTCGAACAGCTCCTCGAATTCGGGCGTGTTCTCGCGCAGAAAGGCCGGCTCGCGGCGGGTGAAGGTGGCATACACCAGCCGCGGCTTGTGGTTATCGCGCAGGCCGCGCAAATCAGAAAACAGCACCGGCGCCCCCAGCGCGAACAGGTCGTCGCAGTCGTCCAGCACCAGCGCAATGTGCGTGGCCCCGGCCTGTTCCAATTTGCTCACCGCCAGGTCCAGGTTGCGCCGCGCCAGGCTTTCCGGCTGGGCCTCGGCGGCCTGCCACAGCGCTTCCACCGCCGCTTGTTCTTGACGCAGCGCGCCGGTGTGTTCCGCCACCGCCCGGCCCAGTTGGTCCAGCGCGTGCAGGAACAGCTCGTGCGGGGCGCGCCGGGCCAGCGGCTTGCAGTTCACATACACCAGCAGCGTGCTCTCCGCTTCGGCGCCGAAATACTCCTGGCGCACATCGGCCCGCGCCAGGTGCCGGGCCACGTTCGATTTGCCCGAGCTGCCCACGCCCACTACCGCGCACGATTCGCCCGAGCGCAGCAGGCGCGTCACCTGCTGCACCACCTCGGCCCGCAAGCCAATTGGGATGGGCAGCTCGGCCATGCTCAGCCCATCCGCCCGGCCAGCTCGCGCGCCTGGCGCACCAGGTCCATCAGCGCTGGCAGGCTCTCTGGCCCGTCCGGGCTCACGCGCGTGGCCAGCCCGGGCGGGGCCACGGCCGTGTCGCCCGGCTCCAGGGTCTTGGCCAGGTGCGCCGGGTCCACAAAGTCCGGCGGCTGGCCGGCCAGGAACAGCACCGGCCGCGCGTCCAGCGCCAGCAGCCGCGCAAACAGCCGCTCGCCCGGGCGGGTGACGTAGTCGGCCAGTTGCGGCTGGCCGCTGACCGCGCGCCGCTCGGCATCCTCGCCCAGCTCCTGGGCCAGCGCCGCCATCAGCCCGGCCGCGGCGGCCGAGGCTTCCGGCGGGGCGCTCTGCTCGCCGGGGAAGGGCACGGCCGGCAGCGGCGTGTTCAACTGCGGGTCCAGGTGCTCGGCCAGCTCGTGCAGCAGCCGCAGCCCTTCGGCAAAGGCCAACTGCACTAGCCGGGCATCGTTCACATACCGCGGCCCAGTGGCGCGGCGCGGCGCCACGGCGTGGCTGCTCAGTTGGCGGCTGGCCAGCAGCAGCAGGCCGCGCGCGGTGGCCAGCCACAGCCGCGGCTGCCAGTTGGCGTCGTCCAGCTCGGCGGCGAAGCGCTGCATGTGGCGCAGCAGCTCCTGCTGAAAACCCACCACCGCCTCCGAGCGCGGGAAAGCGGGATAGGTCAGCCAGTCCCGCGGTGCCTCGGGGTCGTCGTCGCTCACGCCGGCGGCAATCTCGTCCCAGCTCACCCGGCCGCGCTCGGCGGCATACGGCAGCGACTGATAAATGGCCACGTCTTCCAGCAGCAGGCCATAATCCACCACGTAATCCTGGGCCGTGGTCAGCGTCTCAATATCCACAAAGCGCGCCTCGCCCAGGTCGCGCGTGAGCATGATGTTGCGGCTGTGGCAGTCGCCGTGCAGATAGCCCAGCGTGCGCGGCTCCAGCCGGGCGC
>JAYTFQ010000797.1:0-2620 GCA_043734225.1 Anaerolineales bacterium
GTAGATCGTCCGCCCAGCGCCGCGAGTGCCACGGAGACTGAATGACCGACACGCCCACACCGCTCGCCGCCGCCCCCACTGAAGCCTGGCACAGCCAACCGGTTGAAGCCGTGGCCAAAACGCTGGGCACGCGCCTTCACGACGGGCTGGCCCAGGCGGAGGCCGCCCGCCGGCTGGCCGAGCTGGGCCCGAATGAGCTGCGCGCGGCGCCCAAGCCGCCCTTCTGGCGGCTGGTGCTGGCCCAATTCACCAACTTTGTCGTCATCATCCTGATCGTCGCCAGCATCATCTCGGCCGTGAGCGGCGAGTGGGTGGAGTCGGCGGCCATCATCGCCATTGTGCTGCTGAACGCCATCATCGGCGTGGTGCAGGAGACGCGGGCCGAGGAGGCCCTGGCGGCGCTGAAGAAGCTGGCCGCGCCGAATGCCTTTGTGGTGCGCGGGGGCCATCGGCAGACCATCCCCAGCCTGGAGCTGGTGCCGGGCGACGTGGTGATCCTGGAGGACGGCAACTACATCCCGGCCGACGTGCGGCTGGTGGAAGCCATCAACCTGCGCATTGAGGAAGCCTCGCTGACGGGCGAATCGATGCCGGTGGAGAAAACGGCCACTATCCGGCTGGAGGCGGATGTGCCGCTGGGCGACCGGATCAACACGGCCTTTATGGGGACATTAGTCACGCGCGGGCGCGGGCGGGGCATTGTGGTGGGCACGGGCATGCACACCCAGATGGGCCTGATCGCCAAGATGCTGGAGAGCGCCGACAGCGAGCCAACGCCGCTGCAACTGCGGCTGGACGAGCTGGGCCGGCAACTGGCCACGGGCGCGCTGGTGATTTGCGGGCTGGTGTTTGTGGCCGCCGTGGCGCAGCAGACCGACCTGGGGCTGATTGGGCGCGAGGGGCCGCTGGCCTACCTGGCGCAGAACTCGCACGCGCTGACCGGGTTCTTCTTGATCGCGGTGAGCCTGGCGATTGCCGCCGTGCCGGAAGGGCTGCCGGCGGTGGTGACCATCAGCCTGGCGCTGGGCATGCGCGAGATGGTCAAGCGGCATGCCCTCATCCGCCGGCTGGCCTCGGTGGAGACGCTGGGCGCCGCCAGCGTGATTTGCTCGGACAAGACCGGCACCCTGACCCAAAACCAGATGACCGTGACGCGGCTGTGGGTGGACGACCGCACTTTTGCCATCAGCGGCGAGGGGTATGACCCGCGCGGCCAGTTCAAGCTGGGCGAGCAGGTGGTGGACCTGACGCGCTACCCCGGCGCGCTGACCGCGCTGTGGGCCGGCATCCTGGCCTCGGACGCCTATTTGGAAACCTCGGGCGCCTCGGACATGACCCAAACCTACCGGGTGGTGGGCGACCCGACCGAGGGCGCGATTGTGGTGGCGGCGGCCAAGGCCGGGGTGCTGAAGGCGCAGATGGAACAGGCCTACCCGCGCCTGGACGAAGTGCCGTTCGACTCGGAGCGCAAGCGCATGAGCACTATTCTGGATGTGGCCGCGCCCAGCAAAGGCGATCCGAGCCCGTTTGACACCGATGCGGAGGCCGAGGGCCAACTGTACGTCATCACTACTAAGGGCGCGATGGACCAGGTGCTGCCGCGCTGCACGTACTTTCAGCGCATGGACGACACGGCCCTGCCGCTGACCGACGCGCTGCGCGCGCGGGTGACAGCCGCCAACGAAGCCATGGCCCAGGACGCGCTGCGCGTTCTGGCGGTGGCCTATCGCACCAGCGACAGCCAGCCGCGGCAGGTGACGCCCGAGACGGTGGAGCGCGACCTGGTGTTCCTGGGGCTGTTCGGCATGATCGACCCGCCGCGGGTGGAAGTGCCGCCGCAGATCGAGCGGGCGCGCCAGGCCGGCATTCGCACCATCATGATCACCGGCGACTATCCCGACACGGCCGCCGCCATCGGCCGCTCGATTGGGCTGCTGCGGCCGGGGCGCCAGGTGCTGTCGGGCAACGATCTGCGCCAGATGGACGACGCCGCGCTGAACCGGGCGCTGGACAGCACGGATGTGTTTGCGCGGGTGGACCCGGCGCACAAGATGCGGATTGTGGACGCGCTGCGCAAGAAGGGCCAGGTGGTGGCCATGACCGGCGACGGGGTGAACGACGCCCCGGCCCTGAAGCGGGCCGACATCGGCATTGCCATGGGCATCACCGGCACCGACGTGGCCAAAGAGACGGCGGACATGGTGCTGACCGACGACAACTACGCCAGCATTGTGGCGGCGGTGGAGCAGGGGCGGATCATCTACGCCAACATCCGCAAGTTCGTGTTCTTTTTGCTGTCGAGCAACGTGGCCGAGATCATGATCATCTTCATCCCCACGCTGCTCGGGCTGCCCACGCCGCTGACCGCCATCCAACTGCTGTGGCTGAACCTGGTGACCGACGGCGCCCCGGCGCTGGCGCTGGCGCTGGAAAAGGGCGACCCGGACGTGATGGACTATCCGCCGCGGCCCAAGACCGAGCCGGTGATCCATGGGCCGATGCGGCTGGGCATTACGATCCAGACCGTGATGCAAACCGTGGCGGTGTTGGGCGCGTTCTTCGTGGGGCTGGCCTGGCACCTGGGCCACAGCCCGCTGGCGCCCGGCAACGCGCTGGTGGC
>JAYTFQ010000798.1:0-2335 GCA_043734225.1 Anaerolineales bacterium
ATTGGTAATTGGGCTGGTTGTGCTGTGTATCGCGTTGCGCTGCCCGCTATGCCCGCCAGCAACGCAGCCTCATCGACCCTCAATGCCTGTCACCCTGAGTGGTCACGCCGCGTGCGCGGCGTGTTGCGACGCGAGAAACGCAGCTTGCGTTGGCTGTCTACCCTGAGCGCGAATGTGTTGCTTCGGAGCTCACATCTTGGTTTCGCGCGAAGGGCCTCCCGGCCGGTAGCTCCTGCGACCTGTTCCGCGTAACGCCCCCATCAGTGCAGGAGGTCCACACAATCCAAATCATCAAACGCGAGAAATGACCGCTCGACATGCCACCACCAGATACGGGCGGGCACGTGCCACGCCAACTGCTCCACCGGCACAAAGAGATTCCAGATGACGAACAGCCGATAGTCGGCCCACAAATCATCCCAGCCATAGTCATCAACCCCAAGCCGGATCAGTTGCGCATGATAGCGGCGGAGCAGCGGCTTCTCCACCAAAGCGCGCTGCTCGGGGAAGAGATGCAGCGCCAGCAGGTAGGCCAGGTCGCGCGCACCAAGCTCAACATCCCAGGTTGCCCAATCCACCAGCCGGGTGGTATCTGTGGCTGGGTCACCTGGAAACAGGAAGTTATAGATGTGTGCATCCTGGTGCGCAATCGTGTAATGCCGTCCGCCGCCGCGGCGTTGCAGCAAGAGCGCCAGCACCTGGGGCAGTGCTGATTCGTAGATGGCCCGGCGGCGGGGCGAGAGACGGTCACCAAGGAAAACGAGATATGGCGTCAATTGCTGCTCCCAAACGCTCAGCCAGGCTGCCAGCGATGTTTCGGTGAAACGGGGCAGCACCTCCCGGCCCAGACTTGGATGGTTCCACCAGTGGGCGTGGATGCTCGCCAGACAGTCAATCGCCTGCTCCAGTTGCTGTGAGGTCGGCGGCAGCGGCCAGGTCGGGCGCGTATGCGTGTCCGACAAATCATCCAGGAGCAGGTGAAAGCGGGCCGGCTCAGGCGCATAAGCCGCGGCGTGGCAGCGGACCGTCTGGGACACTAACGCGGGCGCGAGTGTTTGATAAAACTGAACTTCGCCTTGCCAATCGTCATTGCTCGCGTCACTGCCGGCGCCGTTTTTCAAGAACAACCGCAGCGGCGCCGACAGCGGCGCATCCGCCGAGTAGCGCAGCCTGAGGCTGCCGACGCGCGAGCGAATCGTGGCGTCAGTTTGGCCATCAATTGTCAATACGCGCCCATAGGGCAGGGTCCCGCTGGAACGCAAACAATCTGTCAGCCACGCGGGTGACAATTGCTCAACAGTAGTAAACACTTGCGTCACAGTCACCAGGCCAGAGAGTTCACGAAACGAATTGGCGACAAGTCTTTGCCGATGCGGGGAAAATCTATTGGGATAATTGCGGCGCGGAAACGCGCCGTCTGAAAAACACGACGTAAATCACCCCCAGCCCCACAATCGTCGACACCAGGCTAAACCACGGCGTAAACCCCGAGGCGGTGAAGATCGACGGCGACTCCACCGCCGAGCCCTTGAAATTCGCCACCAGCGCGGTGAACAGGTTATTCCCGGCGTGGATGCCCAGCGCCAACTCCAGCCCATTGTCGCGCAGGGCCAGCAGCGCCAGCCCGGCCCCAAACACGAAGTAGAAGCTCATCACCAGCCAGAACTCCGCAGTCACCTCGGGATTGTCGATGTGCAGCAGGGCGAAGATCAGCCCGGTGACCACCGCCACCAGCAGCCGGTTGCGCGTGAGCCGCCCCAGTGCTTGCAGCAGATAGCCGCGAAAGAACAGCTCCTCGGCCGAGCTTTGAATCGGGAACAGCAGCAGCGCCACAAGTGCGAACGGCAGCAGCCGCCCCAGGTCCAGTGTCAGGCTGTACCGGCCGGGAAACACGATGGCCTCCGCCACGCTGGCCACTGCCGTCACCAGGCACCACGCCCCAAACCCCTGCGCGATGCGCCGCCAGCGGATGGGTCGGCCCACCGCTACCAGGCTGGCCGCTGGGCGCTTGTGCACCAGGCGCACCACCAGCAGGATGGCGGCAAACGCCAGCAGAAACGGAAACAGGGTTAACGCCAGCGATAGGGCCGGCGGCGCGCCGATCAGCGCGCCGTTGGTGCGGTTGATGTCGGTGGCAGGGTTGCCGTCCAGCGTCACGGCGACCACGGCCACCGCCAGCGGCACCCCGCCGACGATGATGGTCGCGAACACGATCAGCAGCAGCCCCAGCAGATAGCGCCACCAGTTGTTGCGCCCCAGCCCGGCCCCACCCAAGAAGTCCATCCGGCCGATCATAACAGCTTGTATGGAAAAAACGTGTGGCGCGTGCCGGTCG
>JAYTFQ010000799.1:0-11230 GCA_043734225.1 Anaerolineales bacterium
CCGCGACCCTTCAGTTTTTGACTAAATTCCCTTATTGCTTTTGCGTCCGCCAGATTCTATAATATCGATAACAGTCGTTGTAATTCGGTTAGTGGCATACACATAGGTGGCGGCGATGTATGTAAACACCGAAATTATGTTCCCGCCGAGCGTTATCCCGGCCCTGCGCGAGTCCAGCGGTCCGGCCTGGCGCGGGCTGGTGGATAAGGTCGCCGGCCTAGACCACACGCACCCGGAGAGCCTGGCCTTCTCGCTGATGATGATCCGCCTGGACGGCTGCCTGGCGTGCGAGACCGACTCCTTCCGCGCCATGCGCGGCTGCACCGCCTGCGCCCTGCAAACCGTCCGCCGTCATCGGAGCCACGAGCGCGACCTGCTGCGGCTGTACCAAACCGCCCTGGCCGACGTCAAGACCTTCATGGCCACGCGCCGCGAGGGCGTTTGGACCGGCGGCTAGCCAGTGAACTGCTGCCTGTACAGGCGCGCATAACTGCCGCCCAAGGCGAGCAGTGCTTCGTGGGTGCCGGCCTCTTCGATACCGTTATCCGTCAATACCACAATCCGGTTGGCCTGTCTGACGGTTGACAGGCGATGTGCAATGACCAGGGTGGTGCGGCCGTGGGCTAAGCGCCGCAGCGATTCCTGCACGGACTTTTCGCTTTCCGTGTCCAGCGCGCTGGTCGCTTCATCCAGGATGATGATCGGCGGATTCTTCAAGAAGAGCCGGGCAATACTCAGCCGCTGCTTTTGGCCGCCTGACAACTTGACACCCCGTTGGCCAATATCTGTCGCATAGCCGTTGGGCAGCGCCATAATGAAGTCGTGGGCATTCGCCTGGCGGGCAGCCGCCATGATTTCGGCGTCGTCCGCCAGGACGTCCAGCTTGCCGTAGCGGATATTCTCGGCGACTGTCCCGGCAAACAGATAGACGTCTTGTTGGACGACGCCAATGTTCCGTCTCAGCGAATCCAGTGTGACATTGCGGATATTCTGGCCATCGATCCATATCTCCCCTTCGGTGACTTCGTAAAAGCGCGGGATCAGCGAGCACAGGGTCGTCTTGCCGACACCCGACGACCCCACCAGCGCGACATATTCGCCGGCGGGTATGTCCAGGGACAGGTGTCTCAGTATGTGCGCATACTCTTCCTTATAGCGGAAGCTGACCGCTCTAAATTCGATATGCCCCCGAACGCCGGCCAGTGCCATGGCGCCCGGGGTGTCCTGGATATCCGGCTCCACTTCCAGAATTTCCATGAACCGGGTAAAGCCGGTCAGGCCTTCCTGGTACAGCCGGGCGAAATTGACCAGGCGCTGGATGGGCTCGATCAGGATGCCGACACAGAGCAAGTATGTCAGCAAATCCGCCAGATCCAGGCTGGCCTGCGCGATGGCCGCGGCGCCCAACCCGATGACGGCAATCGTCATGAGTTGGGTAAAGGCGTTCATCCCCCCGTAGAAATAGGCCTCGCTGCGGTAACCTTCGCGACGACTGTCCACGAACCGGCGGTTGGCCTGCGCGAATTTCTGCCTTTCAACCGACTCGTTGGTAAAGGACTGCACCACTCGGATGCCGGCCAGCGTGTCTTCCACCTGGGCGTTGATATCGCCGATACGGTCTCGGCTCTGCCTCAGCGCGACATTCATGCGCCGGTTGAAGTAAGCCGCATAGACGCCCATCACTGGCAGCATGAGCAGGATGATCAGGCTGAGCCGCGCATTGAGACTGAGCAAGATGAGCAGCACGCCCGCCAGCTTCAGCACGGCGATGGCGACATCTTCCGGCCCATGATGATAAAGTTCCGCAAGATCCTCCAGATCGTTGGTGAGGCGGGTCATCAATTGGCCGGTTTTCTGGCCGTCGTAAAAGCCAAAGGATAGTTTTTGCAGATGCGCCAGCAGCTCCGCGCGCATATCGCTTTCCATCAGCGATCCCATCATATGCCCCTGGTAGTCCACAAATGTGCTGCAGGCAGTCTGAATGACCACCAGGGCCAGCAGGCCGGCGCTTAGCGCGTAAATTTGGCTGAGGGCGTTAGGCGTCAGGCCGGCCAGGATATGCTTGGTGATATAGCTGGTGCACACCGGCAGCGCCAGCGTGGTGCCCGCGACCATGAACGCACACGCCATATCGGTGAGAAACAATCGCCGGTAAGGCCGGTAATACGAGAAGAACTTCCTGGTGCGCGAATTCACCCAATCTCTCCTATAGCACGAAAATCAATGGCGAGTCAATCCCCGCGCTGCGGACCCCCCAACCTCCCAAACACATTTGGCGGTTTGGCGCGGTTTGGATTATCCTGTTGGTATTCGAATCGCCCTCAGGGACAGAAACCTATGCTGACGATCATCGAAAAAATCTTGTTCGTGCTATTGGCGCTGGGCGCCGTCGCTTTGGCCTTGCGCGAGGCCGACCGCATCCGGCGCATCATCGGGCGCGGCCAGGGCCGGCCCAGCCTGCAGCAGTTGCCCCAGCGCGCCGCGCAGGCCGCCGCCAAAGCCGCCAGCTTTGCGCCCACCTGGCGTGTGCGGCTGATCCCCAGCCTGCTGCACGCCTTCGTCGGCTGGGCGTTCATCTTTTATCTGCTGGTTAATCTGGGCGACGTGCTTCAAGGCTTCCTGCCGGGCTTTGTCTTCCTGGGCAGCGGCCCCATTGGCGGCCTGTATCGCCTGATCGCCGACCTGCTCAGCGTGGCCGCGCTGCTCGGCATGAGCCTGCTGCTCATCCGGCGCTTCGTGGTGCGCACGCCCGCCCTGCGCCTGCACGAGAACACCACCGTTCATCCTCAGGCCCGCTTTGGCATCCGGCGCGACTCGGCCATCGTCGGCGACTTCATTCTGGTCCACGTCGGCTCGCGCTTCCTGGGCCAGAGCTTCCACCTGGCCGAGACCGGTGTGGACCTGTGGCAGCCTTTCGCCAGCGTGGTCAGCGTCTCCCTATCATATCTTGACCTGAACACCATCCTCTTGATGCAGCACGTCTTTTTCTGGGGCGCGCTGGGCACCATCCTGCTGTTTGTGCCCTACTTCTTGTATTCCAAGCACATCCATCTGTTCATGGCCCCGCTCAACTTCTTCCTGCGGCCCGAGCGCAAATCCAGCGGGCAGTTGGCGGCCATCAATTTTGAAGACGAGCGCATCACCCAATACGGCGCGGCCAAGATTGAGGACCTGGAGTGGAAGCTGATCCAGGACTCGTATGCCTGCATCATGTGCAATCGCTGCCAGGACGCCTGCCCGGCCAACGCCACCGGCAAGGCCCTCTCGCCCTCGGCGCTGGAGATCAACAAGCGCTACTTCCTTAACAACCACGGCGCCGCCCTGGCCGCCGGCCAGCCTTCGCCCGCCGGGCTGCTGGATTACGCCATCCGGCCGGAGGAAGTGTGGGCCTGCACCACCTGCGGCGCCTGCATTGATATTTGCCCGGTGGGCAACGAGCCCATGCGTGACATTCTCGACATCCGCCGCAACCTGGTGCTGATGGACAGCGCCTTCCCCGACCAGTTCCAGGGCGCTTTCCGCGGCATGGAGCGCCAGGGCAACCCGTGGCAGGTGGGCCCCGAGAGCCGGCTGGAATGGGCTGAAGGCCTCACGCCGCGCGTGCCCACGGTGGAGGAGAACCCCGATTTTGACATCTTGTACTGGGTGGGCTGCGCCCCGGCCACCGACCCGCGCGCCCGCAAGACCGCCCGCGCGTTTGTGCAGGTGCTGCAGGCCGCCGGCGCCAACTTCGCCGTGCTTGGCCGCAGCGAGCGCTGCACTGGCGATTCGGCCCGCCGCTCCGGCAACGAGTTTCTCTTTGCCCAGATGGCTGGCCAGAACGTCGAGACCCTCAATGCCGCCCTGGGCGAGCGCAAGCGGCGCATCGTGGCCACCTGCCCGCATTGCCTGCACACCATTAAAAATGAGTACGGCGATTTTGGCGGCAACTATGAAGTGATCCACCACACCGAGCTGATCGCCGAGCTGCAGGCCGCCGGCAAGCTCAAGCAAGACCCGGCCAAGACTTCCAACGTGGCTTTTCACGACCCGTGCTACCTGGGCCGGCACAACCAGATTTTCGACGCGCCGCGCCAGGCCCTGGCCGGGGCCGGGGCCGAGGTGACCGAGCTCAAGCGCAACCAGCGCGGCTCGTTTTGCTGCGGCGCCGGCGGCGCGCAGATGTGGAAGGAAGAAGAGCAGGGCACCCAGCGCGTCAGCGCCAACCGCTTCGCCGAGGCCGCGGCTACCGGCCGCGACACCCTGGCCGTGGGCTGCCCCTTCTGCATGATTATGCTCACCGAAGCGGCCAATACCGCCAAGAGCGAGATGCAGGTGCGTGATGTGGCGGAGATTGTGGCCGATAGCCTCGTTAAGTAGGACAGCGCTTCAAAACGTGGATTGGGGCGGGCTTAATGAGCCCGCCCCAATCCACGTTTTGAAAATCCTGGCCTGCGCCACCCTGTGCCTGCTGCTCGGCCGCCAAACCGCGCGCGCCGGGGCGGATTTAAGCCCAATCACCCGGCCGGTATCCGGCGAAGCGCTGCCGGTGTTGGTGCTGGCCGGCCAGTCGAACATGGTGGGCGGGATGACCAGTGTCAACGACCTTTCGCTGGCGCAACGCGCCGTGCAAACCAACGTGCTGTTTTACGGCCCGGATGAAAACGGCAGCACCTGGGACCCGCTGGTTCCACCCACCGTCAGCAATAACCGCTTTGGCCCGGAGATCAGCCTGGGCCAATACCTACTACAGCACGGCCCATATAATTTGGTCGCTCAGGTGAAATACGCGTTCCCCGGCACCAACCTGGCGCTGGACTGGAAGCCAGACCCGGCGGCCTACGGTTGGTGCTATAAGCAGTTGCTGCTGCGCGCGCAGGCCGCCCTGCAGAAGCTGCAGTTGGCTCACCCAGACCGGCGCGTGTTCGTGGCCGGGTTTTTCTGGATGCAGGGCGAAACCGACGCCCAAGATGAGGCCATGGCCGCCGCCTACGCCGCCAACCTGGCGCGCCTGATTGCGCAGGTGCGGCTCGACTTTCATGCCCCGGCGCTGCCCGTCTTTATTGGCCGAATACGCGACGGCCAATTTGCCTATGCCGGCACGGTGCGCCAGGCCCAGGCCCAGGTGGCGGCGGCCGTGCCCAACGCGCGGCTGATCGATACCGACGGGCTGCCGCTGGCTGCCGATCACATTCACTACACCTCGGCCGGCAACGTCACCCTGGGGCAGGACTTTGGGCAGAGCTATCTGGATTGGCAGAGCAGCCAGTCATATCGTTTCCTGCCAGCGGTATTTCAGAACCATTAGCATCCCGCAGCTTTATCGACAGTGAGCGACAGCATGCGTCTGCCTACCGTCGTCCCGAAAAGCGGTCATTCGTCCTTCATCAGGTTTAATTATGGCACCCACTAAAACGCCTCCCGCCTCCAACGCCCCCGGCTGCGTCAGCGCGCTGCTCTTCACCGCGGTCGTCGCCTGGGTGCTCATTGTCTGCATCAGCGTGCAGGCCGGCGGCTGGTTCGCCGACCAGGTTTTGCTGATCGAAGGCCTGCCCGTGCTGGGCGGCTGGTGGCTGGCCATCGCGCTGGGCCAGGCCATCCTGCTGGCGCCGCCAGTGGCGCTGCTGCTCTATTTCACCCATACACCCCGCCTGCGCGCCGCCTACCAGGCCTGGGCCGCCGCCATCGCCGCCGCTACGCTGCTCGGCGTGGCGCGCCTCTTCTTTCTGACGCAGACCCAGGCCGTCGCGCTCACCCAGATCGTTTTGGCCCTCGCGCTGAGCGTTGCGCTGGCTGTGATTCTGCGCCTGCGCCGCCGGCCATTGGGCGGCCGGCCGGGCGGCCTCGTCGCGGCCCTGATCCTGGTGCCGCTGGTAGTGTTCCCCCTGCTGCTGTGGGGCTCTTTTGGCTCGCTGCTCGACACCGTGCTCAATTTGTTTGCCGGCCTGGCGCTGGGCCTGCTGGCCGGTCTGCTGCTGGATGGGCTGCTGTTTCAGCCGCTGGCGGCCGCGCCGTCCACGCCCGGGCGCGACCGGCGCTTTGCCGCGCTGGCCGCCGCGATCGCGCTGGTGATCCTGGTCTCAGGCTTTGGCTTTAACGGCAGCCAGCTTTTGCTGCTGCTCACCTTGCCGCCGCTGGGCGCGGTGGTGGCGCTGTTGGGCATGCGCACCCGCCGCGCCGGGCGCTCGGCCTGGCTGGCCGGCGGGCTGCTGCTGGGCCTGGTGGCCGCTGCCGTCATGATGCTGGTGGACCCGGCCGAGCTGGTGCTGGTGCTGGGCGGCGATGAGATCCTCACCTGGGCCATGCGCGCCGCCGGCCTGTCGTTCGGCTTGTCGCTGCTGGCCGGTCTGGTCGTGCTGGTCGTCTTGGCGCTCACCGGGCGCGCCACTGCGCCACGCATCACGGACCACGGCGCTCCGGGTCCCAGCGCCGCGCCGGTACAAATGCCCCTGCGCTTGCTGGGCCTGGCCGGCGTGGTGCTGGTCTGGGCCATCGGCGCCGGCCTGTATTTCTTCGCCGGCCAGCCCGGCCTGCACGGCGATAAGCTGTTTGTGGTCATGCGCGATCAGGCCGATGTTAGCGCAGCCTACAAGATCCCCGACCGCGCGCAGCGCCTGACCTACGTTTACACCACGCTGGTCCAGCACGCCGACAGCACTCAGGCCCCGCTGCGCGCCGCGCTCGACCAACTGCACGTGGCCTATCAGCCCTACTATCTGGTGAATGCCCTGGAGGTGAACGGCGGGCTGGTGCTGCGCGCCTACCTCTCCACCCGGCCGGAGGTGGCGCGCGTGCTGGACAGCCCCCACCTGCGGCCGCTGCCGCAGCCGCCCGCGCCCCTGACTGGCCTGCTGCCCGCGCCCAGCGCGCCCGAATGGAACATCACCTCCATTGGCGCCGACCGCGTCTGGAACGAGCTAGGCGTCACCGGCCAGGGCATTGTCGTCGGCCAATCCGACAGCGGGGTGCAGGGCGATCACCCGGCGCTGCAAGCCGGCTACCGCGGCCGGACCAGCGGCGACGACTACAACTGGTTCGACCCGTGGAACCACACCACCCATCCCACCGATGCCGGCGGGCACGGCACCCACACCACCGGCATCGCCGTCGGCCGCGGCGGCATTGGCGTGGCGCCGGGCGCGCAGTGGTTCGCCTGCGTCAACCTGGCCCGCAACCTGGCCGACCCGCCGCTCTACTTGCAGTGCATGCAGTTCATGCTGGCCCCCTGGCCACAATCCGGCGACCCACTGCGCAATGGCGATCCGGCTCGCGCGGCGCACGTCATCAACAACTCCTGGGGCTGCCCGCGCCTGGAAGGCTGCGACGCCGAAGCGCTGGCCCCGGCCGTCAGCGCCCTGCGCGCCGCCGGCATCTTCGTGGTGGCCTCGGCCGGCAACGAAGGCCCGTTTTGCGGCAGCATCCGCGAGCCGCTGGCGCTTTATCCGGACGCCTTCAGCGTGGGCGCGGTGGCGGAAGATGGCAGCCTGGCCACCTTCAGCAGCCGGGGGCCGGTCACGGTCGACGGCAGTGACCGGGTTAAGCCCGAGATCAGCGCCCCAGGCGTGCAGGTGTTGTCCTCGCTGCCGCACAATGCCTACGGCTATGAAGACGGTACCTCCATGGCCGGCCCGCACGTGGTCGGCGCCGTGGCCCTGATGTGGTCCGCCAACCCAAAGCTCATTGGGAATATCGACCAAACCGTCAAGATCCTGGAAGACACGGCCCGCCCCTACACCGCCGCGCCCGACAGCCAAGGCAGTTGCCCCAGTGGCCAGCAGTTGTCGAATGAAGTCGGCCATGGGCTGCTGGATGCTTATGCGGCGGTAAAGGAAGCCATTCGCGAGAAATAGATCCGACCGCAGGCCATTAATTCCGGCCCAGTGGTAGAATTACACAATAGAAGCGGCTCCATTTTAGGAGGATTTGTATGGCGACTGCCGTTGCCCCCGCGAAAGCGCGGCTCCCCGAAACGCCGTCCACCGATCTGTCTCCCGAGGCCCTGCTCGATCTCTACTGGCAAATGTTGCGCTCGCGCCGTTTGGATGAGCGCGCCTGGGCCCTGCATCGCCAGGGAAAAATAACATTCCATGTGTCCGCCATTGGCCAGGAGGCCGCCCAGGCCGGCGCCGCCTTCGCCTTGCGCCGCGGTCACGATTATGTCGCGCCTTTTTATCGCGACCTGACCCTGATGCTGTGCCTGGGGCTCACCCCGCGCGAGTTTGGCCTGAACTTGTTCGGCCGGCAGGGTGAGGTAACCTCCGGCGGCCGGCAGATGCAGGCCCACTACAGCCTGCGCCGCGCCAACGTCATCAGCACCTCCGCCCCTGTGGCTACCCAGGTGCCGCACGCAGCCGGCATTGCGCTGGCCATCAAGCTGCGCCACGATGATCGCGTGGTGCTCACCTGCCTGGGCGAAGGCTCCACCTCGCAGGGCGAGTGGTATGAGGCCATGAACTGGGCCGCCATCCACCAACTGCCGCTGATCTGCCTGGTCCAGAACAACGCCTACGCCATCTCCGAGCCGGTGGGCCGCGAGATGGCGGTGGCCAACGTGGCCGACCGGGCCGCCGCCTTTGGCATGCCGGGGGTGATCGTGGATGGCAACGACGCCCTGGCTGTGTACAAAGTCATGCAAACCGCGGTCGAGCGGGCGCGCTCCGGCCACGGCCCCACCCTGGTGGAGGCCAAAACCTACCGCCTGACGCCGCACTCCTCCGACGACGACGACCGCTCGTACCGCACGCGCGACGAAGTGGAACTGTGGAAGAAGCGCGACCCGCTGCCGCGCCTGCGCCAATATCTGGAGAGCGCCGGCCTGCTGAACCGCGCCCAGCACGACGCGCTGGACGCGCGTGCCCTGGCCGAGGTGAATGACGCCATGACCTTTGCCCAGGCGGCGCCCTATCCCGACCTGTCCATTGCCGCCGGCCCGGTTTACGCGCCCGTGGACGAGGAGGCCTGAATGGCTGAGATGACCCTGATCGACGCCATCCGCCAGGGCCTGGATGAGGAGCTGGCGCGCGACGAGCGGGTATTTATCACCGGCGAGGATGTGGGCCGGCGCGGCGGCGTGTTTCGCGCCACGCTGGGCCTGTTCGAGAAATATGGCCCCGAGCGCATCATCGACTCGCCCCTGGCCGAGCTGTCCATCGTCGGCGTTGGCATCGGCGCCGCGCTGTATGGCCTGCGCCCGGTGTGCGAGATCCAGTTTGCCGATTTCATCCACCCGGCTTTCAACCAGATCGTCAACGAAGCCGCCAAAATGTATTACCGCACCAACGGCGATTGGAACGTGCCGCTGGTGATCCGCGCGCCGTATGGCGGCGGCATCAGCGGCGGCCTCTACCATTCGCAGTCAATCGAAGCGTTCTTCGCCCACGTGCCCGGCCTCAAGGTCGTCGTGCCGTCCAACCCTGCCGACGCCAAGGGCCTGCTCAAATCTGCCGTGCGCGACCCGAACCCGGTGCTGTTTCTCGAGCCCAAGAAAGGCTACCGCCTGATTAAGGGCGAAGTGCCGGACGGCGAATATACCGTGCCCATCGGCCCCGCTCACATCAGCCGCCCCGGCCGCGACCTGTCCGTGTTCGCCTACGGCATGATGCACTACTACTGTTTGCAGGCCGCCGAAACGCTGGCCGCCGAGGGCGTGGAAGTGGAAGTGGTGGACCTGCGCACGCTGTGCCCAGTGGACAAGGCCGCCATCCTGGCCTCCGTGCGCAAGACCGGCAAGGCGCTGGTGGTGCACGAGGACAACCTGACCCTCGGCTACGGCGCCGAAGTCGCTGCCATCCTGTCCGACGAAGCCTTCACCAGCCTGGACGCCCCGGTGAAGCGCCTGGCCGGCCCGGATGTGCCCGGCGTGCCCTTCAGCCACCCCATGCAGGATTGGTTCATGCCCAACCCCGAGAAGATCGCGGCGGCGATGCGGGAACTGGCGAGTTACTAATGCCCACAGCTGTCATCATGCCCCAGCTCGGCGAGTCAGTTGTCGAGGGCACCGTCGGCAAATGGCTGAAGCAAACCGGCGACCAGGTCAGCGAATTTGAGCCGCTGCTGGAAGTCAACACCGACAAGGTCGATACCGAAATCCCCGCGCCCGCGGCCGGGGTGCTGCTGCAGGTGTTGGTGCCCGCCGGCACCACGGTCAAGGCCGGCACGCTGCTGGCGCTCATCGGCCAGCCGGGCGAGGCGCCGGCGGCCGGCGACGAGCCGTCCACGCGCCCAGTGGGCGAGCCGCTGCCCGCCCGGCCCAACGGCCAGCCCCAGCGCCCGGCCCCGGCCAGGGTCGACTCGCCCTTCGCCGCCGCCTTTTTGCCCAGCGGCGTTCCGCCCACCAAACGCGATCTGGGCTTTATCTCGCCCGTGGTCGCTCAACTGGCGCGCGAGCACGACCTCGATTTGCAGCAGGTGACCGGCACCGGCCAGGGCGGCCGCATCACCAAGCGCGACGTGCTGGCCTTTCTGGAGACCCAGACCCTGCCGCCGCGCCCGGAAGGCGCCGAAGTGTTGCCGGCCGCCGGCAAGCTCCAGCCCTGGGAAAAACCGGGCGACGGCGACCTGTTCCGCCCGGACGAGCTGCAGTTTGGCGCCGGCGAAGCCGAGGGCGGCGCCGGCGCGCAGGCTTCCGCTGAGACGCAGCCCGCCGACCTGGCCCACACGCAACCGCCGCTGCCGGCGGCCCCACAGACGCATCTGGTTGCGCCCCAGCCAGCCGCGGCCATCGACGATTCCATCCCAGTCGCCGGCATGCGCCAGCGCATTGCCGAGCACATGCTCCGCAGCGCGCTCATCGCCCCGCACGTCACCACCGTCTTCGAGGCCGACCTCTCGGCCGTGCTGGCGCACCAGGCCGCCCATGCCGCCGAGTTCGCCCGCGACGGCGTCACGCTCACCCTCACCGCCTACTTTGCCGCCGCCGCCGTGGCCGCGCTCCAGGCCGTGCCCCTCGTCAATAGCCAGTGGGCGGATGACCGCATTCTGCTCAAGCGCGATATTAATCTCGGCCTGGCCGTCGCGCTGGACGAAGGCCTGATCGTCCCCGTCATCCATCACGCCGGCGAGAAATCGCTGCTGGGCCTGGCGCGTGACATCAACGACCTGGCCCGGCGCGCGCGCGCAAAAGCCCTGCAGCCGGACGAGGTGCAGGGCGGCACCTTCACCCTCACCAATCACGGGGTCAGCGGCTCGCTGTTTGCCACTCCAATCATCAATCAGCCGCAGAGCGCCATCCTGGGCGTGGGCGTCATGCAGA
>JAYTFQ010000800.1:0-5453 GCA_043734225.1 Anaerolineales bacterium
GCTTCTGCGCGATACTCAGGTCGATCTGCTGCTGCTCGACTATTTCATGCCCGGTTTCAACGGCGAGGCCGTCGTCACCGAGCTGCGCCAGTTCAACCAGCTCGTCCAGGTCATCCTGCAAACGGGCTACGCCAGCGAACAGCCGCCGCGCGAGTTGATGCGGCGTTTTGATATTCAGGGCTATTTTGACAAGAGCGACGGTCCCGAAAAACTGCTTTTGTGGACCGACGTGGGCCTCAAGGCCGCCCAGACGGTGCAGTTGCTCGAGAAGAGCCGCCAGGGTCTGCGCTACGTCTTGAATGTCACCCCCGCCCTGCACAAGATCCAGCCGCAGGAAGATCTGCTCCATGGTCTCCTGGCCCAGATGTGCGGCCTGATCGGCTCCGCCGCTCCGCCGGCCGCCACTTCCGCGCCCGCGACTGACGGCCCGCCCGCCCCCCCCGCGCCCGCCCCTGTCCCAGGCGCCGCGACCGGCTGCGTCGCCATGCTCGACGAGGGCGGCGTGCTGGTCATCCGCGCCGGCAGCGGACCGTATGTGCCCGGCCAACCGCTGCCCAACTGTTTGCCGCCCGCCCAGCAGCGCCTCGTTTCCATCGCCCTTGAGCAGGCCGCCATCCGCTCGGATGAGCGCTTCACCGTGGTGCCGCTGCAGCTGCGCCAATCGATGCTGGGTGTCATCTGTGTGGACCGGCCGGTGGGATCAGCCGCGGAGATGGAGCTGCTCGGCATCTTTGCCAACCAGGCCGCTGTCGCCATCCAGAATTTGCAGCTCTACGCCATTGCCACCCTGGACCCGCTCACCGGCGCCTACGTCCGGCGCTTCCTGGAAATCTGGCTGCTGCGCGAGCTGCGCGCGGCATTTCGCTCGCCCAAACCGCTGGCGGTGCTGATGGCCGATCTGGATGGGCTGAAGCAAATCAACGACACCGCCGGACACCTGGCCGGCGATCAGGCGCTGGCCATGATGGGCCGCGTGCTGCGCCAGGCCACGCGCGGCTCGGATGTGGTCGGGCGCTTCGGCGGGGATGAGTTCGTGGTGCTGCTGCCGGATACCGCCGCTGCCGGCGGGCTGCGGGTGGGCGAGCGCTTGCTGGAGAGCCTGCGGGGTCAAAGCGTGTCCGGGCCGGATGGGCCGCTGCCGGTGCGCTGCAGTGTGGGGTTGGTGGTGCTGCAGCCGCCCGCGCTGGATACGGCCGTGCCGCCCGGCCCCATGTCCGGCGATTACTTCCAGGGCATGGCCCAGCTCGTTATTCAACAGGCCGATCAGGCCCTGTACCGCGCCAAACAGATCCACGCCGGACAGCTTGTCGCCGCCCCCGCGCTGGCCTGGGCGCCCGCCGCCAACCTGGCCCCGCCTCAGCCCACCAGCGCCTCCACATTCACATCGTCGTAAATCCGCGCCGCGTGCAGCCGCCCGCTGGCCCCGCGCTCATACACCGCCACCCCGGCCTGCGGCGTCAGCGGCTTCTGGCCGAAGGCAACCGCGTTAAACTCCAGCGCGCAGGCCACGCCGTCATCGGTCACCGTGCAGTGCTCCAGCGTAATGCCGCCCAGCGAAAGAATCTGGGTCATGAACTCATGCAGCTTGGCCGTGCCCTGGAAGATGTAGCCGCCCCCGGATGGCTCGCGGAAGTAGCCGTCCGGCTCGAACGTGTTGACGATCGCCGCCACGTCCCCCGCGGCCAGCGCGCGCTGATAATCCATCACGATCCCGGCCACGTGCTCCGCCGGGTCGGGCGGCAGCAGCGCCGGCCGCACCCGGTGCGCGCCCAGCAGCGGCCACAGGCTGTGGTACACGCGCATGGCCGTCAGCCAGCCGTCATCCCCATGCACCCCCACCACCGCCACCGGCAAACTCACCGCCGCCGGCTGGCCGGCCGGCCCGTCGGGCAGCGTCAGGTGCAGCAGGTTCTCCACCACGGTGCGCTGCGCGTTGCGCGTGGTGCGCAGCGGCTCCACCCGCGCCGCGCGCGCCTCCAGCCAGGCGCGCTTCTCGGCCGCGAAGCGCTCAAAGGCCAGCGCCCCGGCCACCTGCCCGTCCAGCGGGTCATCCAGCAGCGGCTCGCCGGCAAAGCCCGCCGCCAGCCCGGCCAGGTCGCCGGCCAGCAGCATGGGCAGATAGCTTTCAGTTGGGTCGTCAGAGTTGGACATTTTGTTAGCCTCAGGCGGACTGCGGGTCGCCGCCGCTCAACAAATTCGCGACTGACAAATCTTCATCGATTTCCGGCCAATGCAAACTGACGCCACCGCCGCCAATTTCGTAGTGCTGCCTCTGTTCGGCAGTCGCGGCCTGTAAAATCGGGAACCAAATAATTGGCACGCTGACGATCCGTCCATCGGTCAGATAGACTTGCATCATGTCGTCCTCGAATTTGATCGCCTGCGCCAGTGCCGTCATCGGCACGTAGGCCCGTTGGATTTTTCTCTTACCGGCCATCATGTTATCACACGGAATTTGGCCTGCTTAGGCCGCTCCACCGCGCTTCACCAGCCCATCCAGCTTCTGATACGCCTCTTCCCACCCGCCGCCCGCGCGCGGCTCATACCGCCGCAGCGCCACCGACTCGCGCAGCAGCGCCCGCGCCTCGGCCAGCGAGGCCAGCTCGCCCAGCGCCATGGCCTGCGCCAGCGCGTTGCCCAGCGCCGCCGCCTCCACCGGCCCGGCAATCACCAGCCGGCCGGTGGCGTCCGCCGTCAGTTGGCACAGCAGCCCGTTCTGCGCGCCGCCGCCCACAATGTGAATCACCGCCAGCCGGTCGCCCAGCAGCGCTTCCAGCTTTTCCAGCACCCAGCGATACTTCAGCGCCAGGCTCTCAAAGATGCAGCGCGCCAGCGCCGGCTGGCCGCTGGGCGCCGCCTGGCCGCGGCGCTGGCAATACTCGGCCAGCGCCGCCGGCATGTCGGCCGGGTGCAGGAAGGCCGGGTCATCCGGGTCCACCAGCGCCGCAAAGGCCGGCGCCGCCTCGGCCGCCGCCAGCAGCCACTCATACGAGCGCACCTCGCCGCGCTCGGCCCAAACCCGCATGCACTCCTGCAGCAGCCACAGCCCGCTGACGTTCTTCAGCAGCCGCACCGTGCCCGCCACGCCGCCCTCATTAGTGAAGTTGCCGGCCAGGCTCAGCCCATTGATCACCGGCTGCGCCACCTCCGCGCCCACCAGCGACCAGGTGCCCGAGCTGATATACGCCCAGTGCTCGCCCTGGGCCGGCACCGCCGCCACTGCCGCGCCCGTGTCGTGGCAGGCTGGCGCAATCACCGGCACGCCCGGGCGCAGGCCCAGCTCCTCCGCCACGCCGGCCAGCAGCGGCCCCAGCACCGTGGCCGGCGGCGTCACCGGCCCCAGGATGTGCGTGGGCAGGCCCAGCTTTTCCAGCAGCGGCCAGGCCCAATCGCCGGCGCGCTGGTCATACATCTGCGTGGTGGTGGCGTTGGTGAACTCCACCGCCTTCTGGCCGGAGAGCCAGAAGTTGAACAGGTCGGGCATCAACAGCAGCGTCTCGGCCGCCTCCAGCGCCGCCGCGTGCGCCTCCACCATCGCCAGCAGTTGGTAAAGCGTGTTGATCGGCATCATCTGGATGCCGGTATGCTCGAAGATCTCCTCGCGCGGCACGCGCTGAAAGGCGCGCTCCGGCATGCCGTCGGTGCGCGCGTCGCGATAGTGAAACGGGCTGCCCACCAGCCGGTCGTCGCGGTCCAGCAGCGCGAAATCCAGCCCCCAGGTGTCCAGGCCCAGGCCGTCCAGCCCGGCCGGCCGCGCCGCCAGCGCCAGCCCCTGCTTAATCTCCGCGAACAGCCGCAGCGCGTCCCAGTGCTGGCTGCCCAGCACCCGCACCGGCCCATTCGGAAAGCGGTGAGCCTCTTCCAGGCGCAACCGCCCGCCGTCGAAGCGGGCCAGCATCACCCGCCCGCTCGAGGCGCCCAGGTCAACCGCGGCGAAGTTGAGTGTTTTCATCCGTCTACAGAATCATCTCCGCTCACAACCTTACTGATACCCGCTCCCGCCCGTCGCCTTGCCGCGCGCCTGGGCGATCTGCGCCTCGTAGCCGCTGGCGCGATAGGCCGCCAGCGGGTCCGCCGGCACGTCCAGCTCCTGGCGCACCTTGGCCAGCAGCGGGCGCACATCGGTGCGGAAGGCATCCGTGATGATCTGGTGCGCCAGCAGCACCTCGCCGCTGGCCTGCGCCGCCGCCAGCCGGCCGCGCGGGATGACCAGCGCCTTGGCATACGCTTCCTGGCAGTTCAGCACCGAGGCGATCATCGGCGCCACCTTGCCCTCGATGTTGTGCGACTGGTCGATCATATACGCCACGTCGAGCGCGGTCTGGCCCGCCTCCACCAGCACGGCATAGATCAGGAACAGCTCGTACGGGTTCACGCTGCCCACGATCAGGTCGTCGTCGGCGTAGCGCCGATTATTAAAGTGGAAGCCGCCCAGCCGGCCCTCGTCCAGCAGCAGCGCCACGATCTGCTCAATGTTCACCCCCGGCGCGTGGTGGCCCAGGTCCACCAGCACCTGCGCCTGCGGGCCTAGCTTGCGGCACAGGTTCAGCGCCGTGCCCCAATCCGGGATGTCGGTGGAATAAAAGGCCGGCTCGAAGAACTTGTACTCGATCAGCATCCGGCTGGCCGCCGGCAGGTGCGCGTACGCCGCCGCCAGCCCGGCCTCAAAGCGCTGCTTGCGCTCGCGCAGGCTGTCTTGCCCGGCGTAGTTGGTGCCGTCGGCGAACCACAGGCTGAGCAGGTCGCTGCCGGTGGCGCGCATGATCTCGCAGCACTCGATGATGTGGTCCAGCGCCAGCTCGCGCGTGCCGGCCGCCGGGTGGCCCAGCGAGCCCAGGCGGTAGACCTCGTCCTGAAACACATTCGGGTTGATGGCCCCCACGCGGATGCCGCGCGACTCGGCGTACTGGCGCACCGCGGCGTAATCGCCATCCTCCGGCTTGTCCCACGGGATGTGCAGCGCCACGCTGCCGGCGATGCCGGTGAACTTGTGCACCGTGGCCGCGTCGTCCAGCTTCTCCGGCGTGGTGCGCGCCGCCCCCGGCCACGGGAACACCTTAAAGCGCGTCCCCGAGTTGGCATAGCCCCACGACGGCGTCTCAATGTGCTGCGCCTTCAGCGCCGCCTCCACCGCCGGCACCTCAATCCCCTGCGCCGCCAGTTGGTCGGCCAGCAGTGTGTAACCAATTGGATGATCAGTCATAGCCATTCCTTAGCTTGTGACATAGATTTTCGCCTGGCGCTCCGCGCCCTGTCCTGCTCGAATGCCAGCCTCGTCAACCCTATCTGCCTGTCACCCTTAGTATCGCATGGCGCAGCCCGCCATGCTAACCAGCACGACTTTAATATCCAGCCTCTATGACTGTCACCCTGAGAGTTTGTGAATTTATTCAATTTCCCGCAGATTTTTTGCGCCCAAATGACAAAAGGCCCGCGAATTCGATGTTGGGACG
>JAYTFQ010000801.1:0-5402 GCA_043734225.1 Anaerolineales bacterium
CCCTTGGGGGGTCGGCCACAGGACCCCATTCGGCCAAACCATCCTCGATTTCCTCGATTGCTTCGGTTGCCTTGAAGGTTCTATGCCGCTGCGCGGCACGCGGCTGCTTCTTTTTTCAGGAATAGTGGAATCGTCCTATACTTTGCCGCGTCAAGCGGTATTGGATTGGACGGAGGCCTTCATGACCGAACTCGATTCCCATTATCAGCGCGTGGCGCGCGTGGCGGATGTGCGCGCCGCCGCCTGCCTGACCGTGCAGGCCGAGGGCTTGCCGCTGGCGCTGTGGGCGTATGGCGAGCAGATTTACGCGGTGGACAATCGCTGCCCGCACATGGGTTTTCCGCTGAACCAGGGCACGGTGAAGGACGGCATCCTGATCTGCCACTGGCACCACGCGCGCTTTGACCTGGCCAGCGGCGGCACCTTTGACCAGTTCGCCGACGACGTGCGCGCCTACCCGGTGCAACTGCGCGCGGGCGAGGTGTGGGTGGACCTGCGGCCGCGCCCGGCGCCACAGCAGCGCGCCCACCAGCGCGAGCGGCTGCGCGATGGGCTGGAGCGCGACATCCCGCTGGTGATGGCCAAGTCGATCCTGACCTTGATGGACAGCGCCGCGGGGGCGGGCTGGAGCAGGCGGTGGAGCCCTTCCGAGTGGGGCTCGAGCACGGCACGCGCTACCGCGAAGCCGGCTGGGGGCAGGGGCTGACCATGCTGACCTGTATGCTGAACCTGCTGCCGCACGTGGCGGCCGATGACCGGCCGCGGGCGCTGTATCACGGGCTGGCGGCTGTGGCGCGCGAGACGGGCGGCATGGCGCCGCGCTTCCTGATGCGCGCCCTGCCTGGCCAGGCGCCGGACCAGGAAACGCTCAAGCGCTGGTTCCGGCAGTTTGTGGAGGTGCGCGATGCCGAGGGCGCCGAGCGGGCGCTGGTTTCGGCGGTGCGCGCAGCTTGCGGCGGCGCGACGGACGGCAACGACAGCGCGGACGCGGCCGTGGTGCCCGAGCCGGCGCGGGCGGCCATCGCCGACATGCTCTTCACGGCCGCGACCGACCACCGCTACATTCGCATCGGGCACGTGCTCGACTTTACCAACAAAGCGCTGGAGGCCCTGGACCAGGCCGGCTGGCAGGCGGGGCGGGCCGAGCAGGTGCTGAGCAGCCTGGCTGCGGGCTATGCCAACGCCGACCGCATGGAAGAATCCAACGCCTGGCGCAGCCCGCTGGACCTGATTGCGCTGCTGGAGGCAGCGTTCGGCGGCCTGACCGCGGCGCTGGAGACCGGGCAGGCGCACGCGGCGGATTGGCTCGGAGAGCCGCTGACGGCCCGGGCGCGGCTGACCCCGGCGCTGCTGGGCGAAGACCCGGCCGCGACGGTGGCGGCGCTGCTGGAGGCGCTGCGCGCGGGCTGCCCGCCGGCCGAGGCCGCCGGGGCGGTGGCCTATGCCGCCGCGCTGCGCATCGCGCGCTTTCACACAAGTAATGAGTTTAGCGATTGGGACACGGCGCTGCACACCTTCACCTTTGCCAACGCCGTGCACCAGGGCCTGCGCCGGACAGCGTCAGCCGGGCTGGTGCGCGGCGTGTTTGACGCCGCCATGAGCATCTATCTGGACCGGTTCCTGAACGTGCCGGCCGTGCCGCTGCCGGAGCCCCTGGCAGGCGGCGTGGGCGCTGGCGCCCGCGAACGGCTGGCCGCGGCCCTGGCCGAGCTGCCCGGCCTGCTGGACCGGCAGCAGCAGGTGGAGCCGGCGGCGGCGCTGGTGGCCGAGTACCTGTTCGCCGGCGGCGACCCGGACGCGCTGCTGGCGGTGCTGGGCCGGCTGCTGCTGCGCGAGGACCGCGACTTTCACACCATCCAGACGGTGGAAGCGGCGTTCAGGCAGTTTGCGCTGCTGCGCGCCGAGGCCGCCGCCGGGGCGCCGATTGCGCCGGAGGCTGTGCACGTGCTGGTGGCCGCCACGCGCTACCTGGCCGCCCACGCGCCCACCATGCGCGCCCAGGGGCAGACGTTTCAGATTGCGCAGCGCCTGGCGCGGGGGGAGAGGTTGTTTGAGGGGTAGCGGGGAGATGGGGATTGGAGTATGGGGGTGCGGGGGCATGGGAGTACGGGGGGGCCTACCTGTTTTGATGTGGCGGGTGTGGCGGGTGTGGCGGAAGCGCCTAAAACAAGGCAAATGGTGAAAAAAGATGTGGCTTTAAGCCCCAACACGTGTGGCTTTAAAGCCCAAGACTTGTGGCGGGTGACATAATTCTAAGGTGCATTTCACTTTTTTGGCCGAGCGCTAGGCCACGCGCCGCCCGTGGCTCCCCACTCCACTTCGTTTCGGGGGACACGTAAAGCCGACGGGCTATGAGCAACGCCCCGTAAAACGGGGCTTCCGAAAGCTGGCCTTCGCGCAGCGCCCCGAGCGAAGCGTATGGGGTAGCCAGCGTTGTTGCGTAGCGCAGCGCCTTCAGGCCCGCGCATGGCCGGGCATACGAGACGCAGCCGAATAGTGACCACCATCCGGCAATACACCCTCGCAGCGCAACCTGTGGCGTCAATGGCGTTTTTGGCTATACTTATCCTGGTCAACCCGAGACGACTAACGCTACAGGCGCGCCGCACGCGAGGGGAATAAACGGATCAACTCCGGCCGTTCGCGCACACAACAGCGAGAGCGGCCGTTTTATTTGGGATGGTATCGATGCCAAAGAACAGCACTTACCCGACCCGCCGCCAGGGTCGGGCCAAAGACAAATCCAAGACCAACGGCGCCAACCTGGGCTTTGAAGAAAAGCTGTGGCAAGCGGCCGACAAGCTGCGCGGGCACCTGGACCCGGCCGAATACAAGCACGTGGTGCTGGGCCTGGTGTTCCTGAAGTACATCTCCGACGCCTTCGAGGAGCGCCACACCTGGCTGCTGCGCGAGGCGGCTGACACCCAGAGCGAATACTACGTGAAGCAGGAGCCGGCCCGCTACGAACTGGCCGAGGAGCGCGACGAGTACACCGCCGAGAATATCTTCTGGGTGCCGCGCCAGGCGCGCTGGGACTATCTGCAAGACCGCGCCAAACAGCCCACCATCGGCAAGCTGATCGACGACGCCATGCTGGCCATCGAGAAGGACAACCCCTCGCTGAAAGGCGTGCTGACCAAGGACTATGCCCGGCCGTCGCTGGATAAGCAGCAGTTGGGCGAGCTGATCGACCTGGTGGGCACCATCGGCCTGGGCGACGCCGCCAGCCGCTCCAAGGATGTGCTGGGCCGGGTGTACGAGTATTTTCTGGGCCGCTTTGCCAGCGCTGAGGGCAAGGGCGGCGGCGAGTTCTACACCCCCCAATCGGTGGTCCGCCTATTAGTAGAGATGATTGAGCCCTATAAGGGGCGGATCTACGACCCTTGCTGCGGCTCGGGCGGCATGTTCGTGCAGTCCGAGAAGTTCGTCCTGGCCCACGGCGGGCGCATCGCCGACCTGGCCATCTACGGCCAGGAAAGCAACCCCACCACCTGGCGGCTGGCCCGGATGAACCTGGCTATCCGCGCCATCGACGCCAACCTGGGCCGCGAGAACGCCGACAGCTTCCACAAAGACCTGCACCCAGACCTGAAGGCCGATTTTATCCTGGCCAACCCGCCTTTCAACGTCAGTGACTGGGGCGGGGACCGGCTGCGCGACGACGTGCGCTGGCACTACGGCGCGCCGCCGGCCGGCAACGCTAACTTCGCCTGGGTGCAGCACATCGTCCACCACTTGGCGCCCGGCGGGGTAGCGGGCTTTGTGCTCTCCAACGGCTCGATGTCGTCCAGCCAGAGCGGTGAAGGCGAAATCCGCCGCGCACTGGTAGAGGCTGACCTGGTCGATTGCATGATCGCCATGCCAGGTCAGCTCTTTTACACGACTCAGATACCGGTCTGCCTGTGGTTCCTGACTCGTAGCAAGCACAACGGCAAGTTCCGCGACCGCCGAAGCCAAACCCTGTTCATCGACGCCCGCAAGCTTGGCCACCTGGCAGACCGCACCCATCGTGAGCTTTCGGATGAGGAACTGGCCGGTATTACCGAGACATACCACGCCTGGCGCGGCGAAGTCGCTACCGGCGCCTATGCCGATGTGCCCGGCTTCTGCAAGAGTGCTGGTACCGCCGAGATTGCCACGCATGGCTATGTGTTGACACCGGGGCGCTATGTGGGCGCGGAAAACGCCAAGGATGATGGCGAGGCATTTCAGGTGAAGCTAGTGCGATTGACTACGGAGCTCGAGAGCGAATTTGGTGAGTCTTCTCGATTAGAAGAATTGATTCGGACCAAATTGAGCACGCTCCGACGATGAGTGGATCACAAAGCTGGTCCGAAGTGACTCTAGGAGACGTAGTCGCCGATATTACTGTGGGCTTTGTCGGCACTATGGCTGATGAATATGTACAGGCTGGAGTGCCGTTCTTACGTTCATTAAACGTACTTCCTTACCGAATCTCCCTTACAGACCTCAAACTTATCTCGCCCGAGTTTCATAACCGCATCGCCAAGTCTAGGCTCTATGCAGGGGACGTCGTTGTCGTTCGCACAGGAAAACCAGGAACTGCAGCTGTCATTCCAATTGACTTGGGAGAAGCAAATTGTTCAGATTTGGTCGTCATACGCCCAGGTGGTCAAGTGGATGCTCGGTTCCTAACTTACTACTTCAATTCTAGCGTTGGACAAACATATGTTGATGGCAGGCTCGTTGGATCGGTTCAAAAACACTTTAATATTGGCGATGCTAAACGACTAAGGTTATTGCTTCCACCAATTGAAGAGCAGCGAGAAATCGCTGCTATTCTGGGAGCATTGGACGACAAGATCGAGCTCAACCGTCGCATGAACGAGACGCTGGAAGCCCTGGCCCGCGCCCTGTTCAAGTCGTGGTTCGTGGACTTTGACCCTGTGCGTGCTAAGGCGGAGGGGCGGCAGCCGGCGGGGATGAACGCGGAGACGGCGGCGCTGTTCCCTGACCAATTTGAAGATACCGCGCTGGGCGAGGTGCCGCAGGGGTGGGATGTAAAAAGTGTCCTTGAGATCGCCGATCTGCTAAGCGGTGGAACCCCATCTACATCAGTCGCCGAATATTGGAATGGCGATGTACCGTGGGTATCGGCCAAAGATGTCAGCTCGCTCACCGGTCTTTACATAATGGATACCGAGAGAAAAGTTTCCCAAACTGGTCTCAAGAACAGTGCCACCAAACTGCTACCAGCAAACACAACCATTGTTACAGCTCGCGGCACCGTCGGCGCCCACGGACTCCTGAGCCGCGAAATGGCTATGAATCAGACTAACTATGGTCTGAAGGCGAAACCCGGAATAGGGGACTATTTCATATATTTTGCCCTGGACAATCTCGTCGGACAATTGCAGCAGCACGCTTATGGCACGATATTC
>JAYTFQ010000802.1:0-4564 GCA_043734225.1 Anaerolineales bacterium
GTCAGACGTCGGAAAAGGCCCTTCCGACGTCTGACGTCCGACTTCTGAGCTCAACGCTCACCTTTAACCACAACGGCCACTTCGAATGCCGCTGGGTGAGCCTGGCGCCGCGCTCGCGGGTGTGCGTATGGACGCGCGGGCTAAGCGAGGACATTTACTGCCCGGTGGCGCACGGCGAGGGCAACTTTGCCGCGGCGGACGCGGCCAGCCTGGCGGCGCTGGAGGCTAACGACCAGGTGGCGCTGGTGTATGTGCAGGCCGGGGGCACGCCGGCCCGCGGCGCGTATCCCGCCAACCCGAACGGCTCGATCGCCGACATCGCCGGCATTTGCAACCCGGCCGGCAACGTGCTGGGCCTGATGCCGCACCCGGAAAATCACCTTTACCCGTATCAGCACCCACGCTGGTCGCGCGGCGAGCGCGGCGGGCTGGGACTAAAACTCTTCGAGCAGGGAGTCAACTATGCCACTCAACTCTGAGATTGCCATGCACGACCCGCAAGCCATCCGCGCCGCGCTGCCGCAGGCACTGGAGGAGACCTACCTGCCGCTGCCCGGCAAACAGTCGGGCAAAGTGCGCGATTGGTATACCGTGGACGATCAACGGCGGCTGTTGGTGACCACCGACCGGCTCTCGGCCTTTGATCGGGTGCTGGCGCGCGTGCCGTATAAAGGCCAGGTGCTCAACCAGCTTTCGGGCTGGTGGTTCGCCCAGACGGCGGATATCATTGCCAACCATCTGCTCTCCATCCCCGACCCGAACGCGATGGTGGTGACCACGGTTGAGCCGTATCTGGTCGAGGTCATCGTGCGCGGCTACATCAGCGGGGTGACCTCCACCGCGCTGTGGCATCGCTATTCGCTGGGCGAGCGCGAGATTTACGGCTACACCTTCCCCGAGGGGCTGCGCAAGAACCAGGCCTTGCCCGAGCCTATCATTACCCCCACCACCAAGGGCGGCGCCAGCGGGCACGACGAACGGCTGACCCCGGCCGAGGTGGTGACGCACGGCATATTGGAGGCTGCCACCTGGGACCAGGTGCAGGCGGCGGCGCTGGCGCTGTTCAAGCGCGGGCAGGCCATCGCCCAGGAAGCCGGGCTGATCCTGGTGGACACCAAGTACGAATTTGGGCGCGGCCCGAACGGCCAGCCGATGCTGATCGACGAAGTGCACACGCCCGACTCATCGCGCTTCTGGCGAGCCGACAGCTACCTGGCACGCTTCGCGGCCAGCGAGGAGCCGGAGAACTTTGACAAAGAGTTCGTGCGGCTGGCGTATGCCGCCACCGGCTATCGCGGCGACGGCCCAGCCCCAGACATGGGCGATGACCTGTGGGTGGCGGCCAGCCAGCGGTATATTACGATTTATGAGCGCCTGAGCCGCGAGGCGTTCCAACCGGGGGCGTATCCGATTGAGCCGCGGCTCATTGCCAATTTGAGAAGAGAACGACTCGTCAACGGATGAAACGAATGAAAGAGATAAAACCCAAGATAAGTCTTGTCCTTAATATCAGCACCTTCCATTTTCGGGCAAGGGTCTCGTTAATTGATTTCCATCCGTTCCATCCGTTCCATCCGTTCCATCCGTTCCATCCGTTCCATCCATTCAATCCGTTGACGAAGGGTTTGCGACCATGACACAACCACTTGTGATTATCCTGATGGGCTCCAAGGCTGATGCGGCGCACTGCGAGAAGATCGCGGCGGCGGCGCGGGAACTGGGGCTGGCGGTCGTGCAGCGGGTGGCCTCGGCGCACAAAACGCCGGAGCACGCGCTGAGCATCCTGCAAGCGGCCGAGGCAGACCCGCGGCCGAAGGTGTATATCACCGTGGCCGGGCGGAGCAATGCGCTCTCGGGCTTTGTGGATGGCTCGGTGAGCGCGCCGGTGATCGCCTGCCCGCCGACCAGTGAAGCCTTTGGCGGGGCGGACGTGTATTCGTCGCTGCGCATGCCATCGGGCATCGCGCCGGCGGTGGTGCTGGAGCCGGCCAACGCCGCGCTGCTGGCCGCCAAGATTCTGGGGTTGGGCGACGCGAGCGTGCGCGCTAACGTTCGGTCGCAGCAGGCCGCCGCGCAAAAGCGCATTGTGGCGGACGACCAGGAGCTGAACCCATGAGCCAGACGGCAGCTATCGAGCTTGATATCGACGACCAACCGCACGACGCCTGCGGCATCATCGGCGTGTTCGCGCCCAACGAGGACGTGGCCAGCATGGCCTACTTCGGCATCTACGCCCTGCAGCATCGCGGGCAGGAGGCAGCCGGCATAGCAGTCTCGGACGGGCACACAGCCCGGCTGCACAAGGACATGGGGCTGGTGGCGCAAGTGTTCAATCCTCAGAACCTGGCGCCGCTGACCGGGCACTATGCCATCGGCCACACACGCTATTCCACCACGGGCTCATCGGCCCTGCGCAACGCCCAGCCGTTTCTGATCGAGACCCAATACGGGCCGTTGGCGGTGGCGCATAACGGCAACCTGGTGAACGCCGCCGAGCTGCGCAAGGTGCTGCTGGAGCGCGGGGTGGGCCTGTCGTCGTCGTCGGATAGCGAAATTATTACCATGATGCTGGCCGGCGCGCCGGGCAGCACCTGGGAAGAGCGCATCCAGGCCACCATGCCGCTGTGGCGCGGGGCGTATTCGCTGACGATTCTCACGCGCGACAGCGTGATTGCCGTGCGCGATCCGTGGGGCTTCCGGCCGCTGAGCGTGGGCCACCTGCCCAGCGGCGGGCACGTGGCCGCCTCGGAGACGGGCGCGCTGAACACGCTCGGCTGCGACGCCATCCGCGAGGTGAAGCCGGGCGAAATTGTCATGCTGAGCAACAACGCCCTGCGCGTGCGCCAGGCGGTGCCGCCGGCGGAGCAACTGGCGCGCTGCACCTTCGAGCACGTCTACTTCTCGCGGCCGGACAGCGTGTGGGACGGCATCAGCGTGCATCAGGCCCGGCAGCGCCTGGGCGAGGAGCTGGCGCGCGAGGCGCCGATCGAAGCCGACGTGGTCATCCCGGTGCCGGACTCATCGGTGCCAGCCGCCATCGGCTACGCGCGCGTGAGCGGCATTCCTTACAATGACGGCTTTATCAAGAACCGCTATATCGGCCGCACGTTTATTCAGCCCACCGATTCGCTACGGCGGCAGGGCGTGGCGCTGAAGTTCAACGTGCTGGCGGAGAACCTGCGCGGGCAGCGCGTGATTGTGATCGACGACAGCATTGTGCGCGGCAACACCTCCGGCCCGCTGGTGAAGCTGCTGCGAGCCGCCGGCGCGCGCGAAGTGCACATGCTACTGACCTGCCCGCCCATCGCCCACCCGTGCTTCATGGGTGTGGACATGGGCAGCTATGACGAGCTGATTGCCCATCGCATGACGCTGGAAGAAATGCGCGACCATATCGACTGCGACTCGCTGCACTTTCTGTCGCTGGCCGGCATGATGCGCGCGCTGGGGCGCGGCGATGGCTACTGCAACGCCTGCTTCACCGGGGTGTATCCGCTGGACCTGGATGCCGAGCAGACCAAGACCGGGTTTGAGAAAGTGACAGCGTGAACGTTTTGCTGGTTGGTTCGGGCGGGCGTGAGCACGCGCTGGCCTGGAAGATTTGCCAGTCGCCGCGGCTGACGCGGCTGTACGTGGCGCCGGGCAACGCCGGCACAGACACGAGCGGAGAGCGAGCCGAGAATGTGGCCGTTCAGGCCAGCGACACGCCGGCGCTGGTGGCCTTGGCGCAGGCGAAGCAGATCGATCTGGTGATCGTGGGGCCGGAAGGGCCGCTGGCGGCCGGGCTGGCCGACGCCCTGCGGGCGGCGGGGATGCGAGTATTTGGGCCATCGGCGGCGGCGGCTGAAATCGAGGCCTCCAAAACCTTCTCCAAGGCATTTATGGCGCGCCAGGGTTTGCCCACGGCGCGCTACGCGGCCTTTGACCAATTCGAGCCGGCTTGCGATTACGTCCGCGCGGCCAGTTTTCCAGTGGTGATTAAGGCCTCTGGGCTGGCGGCCGGCAAGGGCGTGATCCTGCCGGAGAGCGAGGCCGAGGCGGAGGACGTGCTGCGCCGCATTTTGGTAGCCCACGAGTTCGGCACGGCTGGCGACCAGGTGATTATTGAAGAACGGTTGGCCGGGCCGGAAGTATCGCTGCTGGCCTTTTGCGATGGCGCCAGCGTGCGGCCCATGCTCCCGGCGCAAGACCATAAGAACCTGCTGGACAGCGACCGGGGGCCGAACACGGGCGGCATGGGCGCCTATGCCCCGGCGCCGATCTGCCCGCCGGAAATGGTGGCCGGGCTGACGCGCGCCTTCCTGCAGCCAGCGATAGACGGTCTGCGCGCCGAGGGCCGGCCGTTTGTGGGCGTGCTGTATGCCGGGCTGATGCTCACCGCCGGTGGGCCGCGCGTGCTGGAATTCAACTGCCGCTTTGGCGACCCGGAAACGCAGGCCATCCTGCCATTGCTGGAGAGCGACCTGCTGGATATTGCCGAGGCCTGCGCGGAGGGCCGCCTGGCGGAGGTGGACATTCGCTGGAAGCCAGGCGCAGCGGCATGCGTGGTGCTGGCCTCAGAAGG
>JAYTFQ010000803.1:0-6590 GCA_043734225.1 Anaerolineales bacterium
TTGTTCGCGATCAAGATCGTAAAGCGAAAACCAATCTCGGTTTTCGAAGACGCGCGTATCCGAAACCATCAGGTCGGCGATGTTCAGCAGCTTTTGGCCGGCGGATTCGACCGCCAAGAGGCTATGGCCGGGGGTGTGGCCGGGCGCGGCCAGCAGCCGGACGCCAGGAGCAATTTCGACCTCATCCCCGTCCAGCAGCGCCAAGCGTGAGCCCAATTGCGCCAAACGAGCGGGCGGCAGGCTGCGCGCCTGGAGCCGGAAGGCTTCATCATAAGCCGCGCTGGGCGGGTGGCGCTCGGGCAGGGCAGCCCAAAACGCCCATTCGCGCTGGTGCAGCAGGTAACGGGCATTGGGAAAGGCGGGCGCGCCATTGGCCAGCACCGCCCCGGCGGTGTGGTCCCAATCGCCGTGTGACAGGACGACGATATCAATGGCCGCCGCCGGGCAATCAGCCAGCGCCAGCCGCTGCGCCAGCCGGGACGGCACGGGCTGCCAATCCGGGCCGAGGCCGGTGTCAACCAGAATGTTCGTCGTACCGGTCTTGACCAGCAGGATATTGCGGTCCCAATCGTCGCCGTCGCGCAGCGCGAAACAATCAATGGCGCCGATTGAGAAGGGCAGGATATTAATCGCCATTCGACCCGGCTAGGCGGTCAGCGGCCGGTTGGGGGCATCTGCCACGTGCCACAGACTGCTGAGCGGCACATACACCAACTCCACGATCTGCTCGCCAGTGGTCATCACCAGGAAATGGAAGCCGTCCTCGGCGCCCCATTGCCGGCCGTGGCTGAGCACCGGCCGCTTGCGCCCGCGCCAGGTGAAGCTGAGGATGGTGATGTGGCCATCTTCGCCAAAGCGCGCTTCAACCTCAGTGGCGACGGTCATGGCGCTTGCTGGCCGGGGCCGGCCAGGCCGCGCAGATAGCCGGCCAGCAGCGACAGCGCCGCTTCGGCCGATTGCGCCTTGTTCGCTTCCCTGTGGCCGGTCCAGATATAGTGGCGGGCATCGTCGGCGTCGCGCGCCGAGAGCGCGATCCAGGTCAGGCCAACGGGTTTGCCCGGCATGGCGCCGCCCGGGCCGGCGATGCCGGTCACCGACACGGCCACATCCGCCCCCAGGGCGCGCCGCGCGCCGCGGGCCATCTCGCGCGCGGTCTGCTCGCTGACCGCGCCAAAATCGTAGAGGGTAGCGTGGCTGACACCCAGCAAGCGCTCTTTGGCTTCATAGGCATAGCTGATGACCCCGCCCAAGAAATAGCTGGAGGATCCGGGCACGTTGGTAACGCGGTGGCCGATCAGGCCGCCGGTGCACGACTCGGCCACGGCCAGGGTGAGGTGGTGCTGCAGCAATAACTGCCCAATCTCAATTTCTAGGGCCACTGCGGCGGCAGCCTGTTTGTCGTCGTTTGGCATCACTCAGCTCTCCAGTGGAACGGGCCCAACAGCGCGCGGCTGTCGAGGGCGGCTCCGGATTCGTCAATGACCAGCAAGCGCTGGCCGGTGAGCCCATCATACCAGCCGACATCCACCTGGTATTGGCCGGCCGGCCGGTCGGGCGGCGGCGTCAACTCCAGGACGGTGATGATGGTCTCGCCGCTGGGCCAGGAGGTGATTGAGCCGTTGCCCGGCTCTCCGTCCCATTGGGCCCAACTGGCGTTGCCGGTGGCCGGGTTTGTGGCCGGCCCCAACAGATGCGCGAAGAGTTTGAAGGGGTGATCGACCGGGCCGGCCAGGCTCCAGAAGAGCGTTAACTCAAGCTTGTGGTTGACCAACGCCTGGCTATAGCCGAGCAAATGGATGCCATTCTCAAATTGCGCCGGCAGGGCGCCGTCCGGCGCGCCGGTGGCCGGCGCGGGCGAGACCGCGGTCACCTGGACAGGTCCCAGGCTGGCCCAATTCTGACCGGCCACGAGCAGCAGTTGAAAACGCCCGGAGCCCACATAGGTCCGGATGGGAAAGTCGATCTGTTGGCGCACCAGCCCGGGCGAGGCCACATCGAGCGACAAGTTAACCGGTATCTCCTCCAGCGTGGCGCCCTGCCAGCCAGTCAGGCGCAGGGCAAAGGTGTAGTCGCCGGCAGCGCCTTCGTTGCGCCAGTACAAAAATACATGCAGCGTCTCACCCGTGTGGTATTCCGGCTGGGACCACACGGCCCGCACCAGGGTGAGGCCGGGCGCTGGCGCGAAGGCCAGGTTGGGCGCAGGCAGCGCAGCACCGGCCAACTGATCCAACAGGCCGGCACGCTGCGGCGTGCGGGCGAAGAAGATCAGATCCGCGGTCGGCTCATAGGCATAGGCGCGGGTGGCCACGGCGTGCGCGGCGAGCCAGTTGAACACCCGCCGGTCCGGGTCGTTGATGAGCGCATCGCGGGTGAGCAATAACCAGGCGCCGGCATGCGTGTCCCAGGCGGCAGCCAGCAGGGCAGCGGCATCGGCATCGCTGGCAATCTGCCGGCCGCTGTTCAGGCCGATCCAGGCGCTGCCCAGCGGGTAGCGGCCCAGGTGATAGGCGGCGGTGGGCCAATCCTGGTCGTTGTGCAGAAAGACCGCGTCATCGGGCTGGCGGTAGGCGGCCAGGGTGGCGGCGGCCCCGGCGTAATCATCGGTCCGATGCCGGTCCGCATAGTAATTGCTGGTGAACCCGGCAAAGCCGGCCAGCACCAGCACACCGGCGGTGAGGCCGGCGCGCGGCCAGCGGCGGATGACCGCTGCCAGGAGAATGCCAAACAGCGCTAGCGCATACGGGATTTGCACGAGAAAATAGCGCGGGCTGGGCGTGAAGCTGAGCTTGAAGCGGGTGGGCAAGTTAGCCAGCCAGACCAGGATGGTCTGCGTGACCGCTCCGCCGGCCAGGCCGGCCAGGCCAAACACAAGCCCCGCCGATCGCCGGCGCAGCAACGGCCGGATCCAGACCAGACCCAAAACACACAGGGCCAGACAGGCCAGCAGGAACGGCCAGAAGCGGTCGATATTGGTGGCATCGCCAACAAAGAGCGTGTCCAGATAGAGTTTGGCCACGTCCAGCAGGTTGATGGACGAAGCCGGCGTGAAATAGTGCGGCACGCCCGGCAGGTAATAGAGGATCCAGGGCAGGCAGCCGGCGGCGATCACCACCTGCGCGCTGATCCATTTGATGGCCAGCGGCCGTCGGCGTCGGCCGGCCCAGATCAAGCCAGCGGCCGCGGCCAAATTTTGGGTGATGAGCACGCCCATGAACGGATACTGCGAGAGCAGGCCGGTGAGGGTGACGGCGATGTAACCCAGCCAGGCAAAGCGTTTTTCGCGCCAGAGCGCGTAAGCCAGGGCCAGGGAGGCCGCCGCCAGCAGGGTGGCGAACGAGTACTGGCGCACTTCCTGGGAGTACCACACCAAAACCCGGCTGAGCGCCAGCAAGGCGCCGACGACCAGGGCGGCGCGGCTGCCGGCCAGGCTGCGCGTCAGGCGCACCAGGATGGCAATCGTCAGAATGCCGGCCAGGGCCGAAGGCAGGCGCACGGCGAATTCCGAGTCACCGGCCAACGCCATCCAGGCATGCAGCACGGCGTAAAAGACGGGCGGGGCGGTGTCGTGACCGGAGGCCGCCAGCAGACCGCTGAGCGGCAGGCGGGCTATAAAGACGGTAAAGCCCTCGTCCCACCAGAAGTTTTTGTTTTCGAGGCGGTACAAACGCAGGCTGGCGCCCAGCAGAATCAAGGCGACAGCGATTCGGGGATACCAACGGGTCCGCGCCATGACTCAGCCATTATAACCTGGAACAATTGGGCTATAATCGCGGCTATGTTTCGCGAAGACTATGTCCTGCGCATGATTGAACAGGCCGTCACGGCAGTCACCGCCATCCTGGGCCTGACCCGGCTGGAGCGCTATCCCGAAGCTTTGGCCGAGGTGGACGCTGCACTGCGGCGCTTGCTGGGCCTGCACCTGAGCCTGGTGACAGCGCTGCCAGCCGCCGAACTGGTGCCGATGCTGCGCTGGGGCGAGAAGCTCGACATCGGCAAGCTGGTGGTGCTGGCCGAGCTGCTCCAGGCCGAAGGCGATATTTACGTCGCGCAGCATCAGGCCGGTGAAGCGCAGGCGCGCTACCTCAAGGCGCTGGAGCTGGTGTTGGAAGTGGCCTTTGAATCGGAAAACAACCTCAGCGTGGTGCAGTCACGGGTGGCGGCGCTGCAGCAGCGGCTGGACGGCGCGACTCTGCCAGTGCCGGCCGATCTGGCCGCGTGGCTAGCCCACTATCAGTCGACGGTTGCCGGTCTGCCGGCGGGGGCTTCTGCCGAGTAAGCGCCATGGCCATCTCCGAGCAATTGCAGCTTAAACTCGATAACCTGCCGACCAAGCCGGGCTGCTACATCTACAAAGACAGCACTGGCAAAATTATCTACGTCGGCAAGGCCGTCAACCTGCGCAATCGGGTGCGCTCGTATTTCCACGAGACGGTCGATTCGATCAAGACCGAGCACCTGGTGGCGGCGATTGCCGACCTGGAGACCATCGTCGTCACGTCGGAGCTCGAGGCGCTGATCCTCGAGATGAACCTGATCAAGAAGCACCGGCCGAAGTACAACATCCGGCTGAAAGACGACAAGCGCTATCCGTACATCAAGGTGCATTACGCCGACGCGTTTCCCAAAGTGACGGTGACGCGGCGCATGGACAAGGACGGCAGCAAGTATTTCGGCCCGTACACCAGCGTGTGGGCGGTGCACCAAACGCTGGACGTGCTGCGGAAAATTTTCCCATACCTCACCTGCGACCGCATCATCAGCGGCACGGACCCGCGCGCCTGCCTGTTCTTGGACATCAAGCTGTGCATGGGGCCGTGCATCGGCGCCGCCAGCCGCGAGCAGTATCGGACGATGATCGACGATTTGTGCCGCTTCTTGCGCGGCCATACCGAGCCGATTGTGGACCGCATGAAGACCGAGATGGTGGCGGCGGCCGAGGCGCTGCAATTTGAAAAAGCCGCCGCGCTGCGCGACCAACTGGTGGCCATTGAGCGGGTGGTGGAAAAGCAGAAAGTCATCTCCAGCGAGCAGATCGACTCGGACGTGATTGCCTTTGCCCGCTCAAACGGCGAAGCCTGCGTGCAAATCTTCTTCATCCGCGCCGGCAAGCTGATCGGCCGCGAGTACTTCGTGCTGGAAGGCACCGAGGACGAGAGCAACACCGGCATCGTCCAGGCGTTTATCAAGCAGTTTTATGACGAGGCGGCCTATATTCCGCCCGAAGTGCTGCTGCCGGAGGAGATTGAAGAGGCGCGCATCATCAACGAGTGGCTGAACACCAAGCGCGGCGGCGAAAAGGTGACCCTGACCGTGCCGCACCGCGGCGCCAAGCGCGGCCTGGTGGAGATGGCGGCAGAGAACGCCGCGGAGACCCTGGCCGGGCTGAAGGCGCAGTGGGAAGCGGACACCAATAAGCATGTGCAGGCGCTGGCCGAACTGCAGGCGGCGTTGGCGCTGGCCGCGCCGCCCAACCGCATTGAGTGCTTCGACATTTCCAACACGCAGGGCACAGCCGCCACAGCCTCGATGGTGGTGTTTGAGCAGGGCGCGCCGCGCAAAGCCCACTACCGGCGGTTCAGCATCAAGTCGGTGGACGGGCCAAACGATTTTGCCTCGATGAACGAGGTGCTTACGCGCCGCTTCCGGCGCTGGACCGAGGAGCAAGCTGGGCCGGTGGCAGGCGTGGTGACCGCGGCCGTGGCCGTGCCCGGGGCGCCGGAGGCCGCCGGCCCGCAAACACCGGCTGGCCAGCGGCCGCGGCGGGCGCCGGGCCAAAAGGCGGATGAAAGTTTTGCCCGTCTGCCGGATCTGCTGATCATCGATGGCGGCAAGGGGCAATTGGGCGTGGCGGTGGAGGTGCTGCAGGAATTTGGGCTGTTCGGCAAGGTGCCGGTATGCGGCCTGGCCAAGCAGCAGGAGGAGATTTTCCTGCCGGGACGGATGCGCCCGATCCTGCTGCCGCGCCGCTCACAGGGCCTGTACATGGTGCAGCGCGTGCGCGATGAGGCCCATCGTTTTGCGCTGGCGCACCACCGCATCCGGCGCGGCAAGATCGGCCTGGCCTCGCAGCTCGATGCCATCTCCGGCATTGGCCCCAGCCGGCGCCGGGCTTTGCTGATCCGGTTTGGCTCATTGGCCGGCATCCGCGAGGCCAGCGTGGATGAGCTGATCGAGGTCACGCCCACCGCATTGCCGCCAAGCGGGCCCCAGCAATTGGCGTGGTAGGCGAGTTTCGCGACTCCCCCCGCTGTTGGCATTGACCCTACTCCTCCCTTGCCGACCGCCGCTCTGTCGACGAAAGCGCCGAACACAGCGGAGGTATAAACGGCTCGCGAAGCAGGTCAATTCAAAAAAGCACATAAGTCGCGGGACTTTTGTTGGAAAATTGTTATGAGAGGCGCGGGGATATTTTGATCTGCGTCGTCGCGTGATGTTTCAGGTTCGACAAGGAAGCCAAATATGTCTCGTGACGGAGAGTTATCGCCAGGTGAAGTCAGTCCTAAGGCGCGGCCGGTGGGACGTCCGCGAACCCTTGACTCCGGCGGAGCGAGCCTCGCGCTCGTTCTGAACCTCATTCGCCAGGGCGACGC
>JAYTFQ010000804.1:0-14654 GCA_043734225.1 Anaerolineales bacterium
CCAGCCACCTCCCGTGTACCCTTCAATAGGGTCCAAATCTGTCCAGCCCAAAGGGCGCACTCCACTGTGCCGGCCCGGTGGGGCAGGTTCCACCGAAAAAGGCGTTCCAGCCGTGATCTTTCGTCGCTTTCCCCCTTCGGGTATAAAATCCCCCTAATGGAATTCCTACGGCAGCGCGGCTTTTGGACCGGAATGGGCGCCTTTGTGCTGGTGGCAGCCGCCGTGGCGGCGTATGCCATTCCGCCCTGGCCGTCGCTGATGAACTGGGTGTTCGACCTGCTGGCCTTCTTTGGCGCGTTGGTGGCCGGGCTGATGCTGATCTCGCAGTTCGTGCTGCCGGTGCAGACCATGCGTGAGCGGCGGGCGGTGTTCGACCACTTCATGCAGTATGTCAGTGGCAACTACGGCCCGATCATCTTCGTGCGCGACGGCAGAATTATCGGCCGCAAGGAAGAGCTGCGGCGCTATGGCCACGGCGTGGCGCTGGTGGACCCGGTGAGCGCCATCGTCATCGAGCGGGCCGCGGCCCATCATTGGTGGGCGCCGGCGGTGGACCCGGATCAAGCGCGCGAGGAGATGCCGCAGGGAGCGCGGACCGGGCCGGCGCTAGTGCGGGCCGCCGGGCCAGGCATCGACTTCATCGCGCCCGGCGAGCGCATTGTGGCTTCGCTCGACCTGCGGCGCCAATCACGCGGCATAGCCGCCCAGGCGCTGACGCGCGACGGGATCGAATGCAGCGCCTATATCAGCGTTACCTTCGGGCTGGACCCGGACCCGGAGCGGAAGGCCGGCGCCGAGGCGGCCAGCCCAACGGCGCGCGCCGAACGCAACCAGCCGGCCTATCACTTCAACCGCGGCAGCGCTTTCCGGGCCGTTTATGGCGTGGCGCTGGGCGAGAAGCAGGCGGTGGATTGGACCGAGCTGCCTCTGATCGTGGCGGTGGAGCGCTTCCGCGACGTGCTGTCAGAATTCAAGCTGGATGAGCTGTTTCAGCCGACCAAGCCCGATACCTACCCGTTCTCCACCTTCCAGGGCCGGGTGGTCAACCTGGTGAAAGAGGCGCCGGTGCTGCGCGAGCGCGGTCTGATCGTCTACGGCGTAGGCATCGGCAATTTCGGTATGCCGCGCGAGGTGCTCAACCAGCGCATCCGCTCCTGGCAGGCGCGCTGGCAGAAGGCCACCATCCAGCAAGAGGCAGCGGTGGAGAGCCAATCACTGCGCACCGCGAGCCGTTGGCAGATCGACGCGCAGCAGATGATCTTCAAGGACATCCAGGCGCTATTGGGCGCCACCGACGACCCGATTGCGCGCAAGGCGCTGGCGCTGATGCTGATGAAGGCTCTGCGGCGGGCAGCGGCCGACCCGCGCCAGCGCGCCAAGCTGCCGGCCGAAACCCTGCGCACCATTGAGAGCCTGGGAGAACGCGCGCCATGAGCGCCGCCCAACACAACGGTGCGCGGCCTGACTCGTTCATCGCCTGGCTGGAGCGGCGGGTGGAGAAGCTGCGCTGGCAGGTGGGCTTCTATGTGCTGCATTTCGTGGAGGGCGACCACCAGTGGGGCCAGATGCGCTGGACGGCCATTGTGGCCGTGACCCTGGTGTTCGTGGTCATCAGCCGGCTGTTCGAATCAATCCCAACGCTGCCGCTGTTTGATTGGGTTATTGAAAACCTGGGGCTGCGGGAAGTTATCCCGGCGCCGGCGCTAAACCTGGCGGCGGTGGTGCTGTCGTTCTTCACGCGCCAGGTGGTGCGCCATGGCATCCCGGTGGTGCTAGGGGTGCTGGTGGCGCTGTATTACGGCGCGGCCTATTTGAAAGAACTGCTGGAGCTGGGCAATCTGCAGCAGGCGCTCAAGTACCTGACGGCTACCCTATTTGGGCGCGATTACCCGCGCATGGTCATCCAGGACGGCAAGGCCGGGGTGGTCGACCCGGAGACCAACCCGATGCTCAAGATCGGCGGGCCGGGCTGGGTGGATATCAAGATCGGCAACGCGGCTCTGTTTGAGCGAGTGGTAGGACCGTCTTCTGTGCTGGGCGCGGGCAGCCATTTCGTCCGGCGCTTTGAGACGCTGCGTGAGGCGTTTGACCTGCGCGAGATCGAGCGGGTGCGCGGCGATGTGAAGATGATGACCAAGGACGGCGTGCCGATCGTGGTCAATGATATGCGCGCGCGCTTTCGGGTGCGGGCGCGCGAGCTGCGCACGGAAAGCAATCCCTACCCGGTGATGACCGGCGCCATCCGCAAGGCGGCCTACAGCCGCAAGGTGACGGCCAAGGGGCTGGAAGTGTGGGCCGACATGGTGGCGGGGGCGGTGCGCGGCACCATCGCCGACTGGATTGCCCACCGGCGCATGGACGAGCTGATCGCCCCGCCGCGCGACGGCAATCAGCCCGAGGACGCGGCGCCCCAGCCCTATCGCCAGGCACTGCACGAGCTGTTCAAGCACAAGAACACGCGCCAGAAATTCGCCGAGATGGGCGCGGAGATCATCTGGGTGAGCGTGGGATTTATGCGGCCCGACCCGGACGTGGACCCGGAGCTGAACCCAGACGCCGACGCCACCGGCCACGACAAGATCCACGCGCAGCTGATCGACACCTGGAAAAGCGCCCACGCCGCGCGGGCGCAAGACGAAATTTCAGACGCCAATGCCTATGCGCGCTGGCTGAACGACACAGCGCGGGCTGAGGCCGAGGTGGAGCTGATCATGGCGCTGACCAAGGGCCTGCGCGAGGCGCGGTCTGACGGGCTGATGCTGGACGACGCGCTGTCGGACCGGCTGCTGGAGTACGTGAGCGGGGTGAAGCTGCGCGAGCCGCAGCAGGTGAACCCGCTGCTGGCGCTGAACAGCCTGCTGGCCAGCGCGGCGGAGCAACCGAAGCGAGATTTGCTGACAGGGAAGTAACCGTAAGTCCTATAGCTCGCGCAGCGCCTCCACTACTTTGAGCGTGGCCAGCCGGCGGGCGCTCAACACAGTACTGAGCAGCATCCCGGCAATGACCAGGCCGGCCAGCCCAAACAGCTCCAGGCCGGGCCAGGCCAATTGCCCGGCGGGGATGGTGAAGATAACCCCCAGCAAGAAGACAAGAATGCGCGCCAGGACGATGCCCACCAGCGCGCCAATGAGCAGGCTGAGCCCGCCGATGGTCAGCGCCTCGGCAAACAGGAAGCGGCGCAGATGACTGAGGTTGGCGCCCAGCGCGCGCATGGCGCCGAACTCGCGCCGGCGCTCGCTGATCATCCCCAGCAGGAAAATGGCCAGGCCCAGCGATGACACCAGAAGGGTGTACAGCCGTTCCATGGCGCCCAGCCCGCCCAGGTTCAGGGCGGTCAGCGAGCTCTCTTCGGATTTGACCACGGTCTCCGTGCTGACCAGGCGCACCGGCAAGACGTTGTGGAACCGCGCTGCCAGCGACGCGGCGACGCGGTCGATGGTGGCCGCTTGCCCATCCGTCTTGAGCAGGAAGTAATCCATGGCCGCGCTGCCCGAGCTATACGTCATGAAGTCGCGGTTGAGGATAAAGTCGGAGTCCTGCGATGAGGTGGGGAAGTAGATGAAGAACCCCACGGCCTGGGCGCGCACGTCGACGTACTGGTTGGTCGCGCGATTGTACAGGCGCAGCAGCACCGGGTCGCCGATCTGGATGTTGTACTTCTCGGCCTGCTCCACCGAGATGATCACGCCGTTGGGCGTGGCCGCCAGCGCCGCCAGCACGGCCCGCGCGGAGCCGGGGGCATAGTGGGTGGTGCGGTTAGTCATGGCGTCCACTGTTTGTTTGGCCGCGCCATCTACGAAAAAGCTATCCGGCAGGTAGGCCACCTGGCTGAAGCCGGGCACGTCGATGCCGTAGACGGTGTTCTTCTCGGAACCTACCAGCGCCTGGGTATCGCGGGCCACCGCCGTCACCCCGGCCACGCCGGGCATGGCGGCCAACTGCCCAGCAAAATCCGCGGTCTGCGGGGTATTCAGCGCCGGGGTCAGCCGCAGATCGGCGCCGACGATATACTGCGCGTCGAGGCGCTTTTCGTGCGCGTACGTCTGCTGAAAGAGGGCCAGGCTGACGCCGAACGACAGGGTGAGCGCGATCACCGTCGTGGCCGCGCTCACCTGGGCAGCGCGCAGCGCGATGGACTTGCCCGCGGCCTCGCCGATCTCGCCAAAAAGTCTGCGGAACAGGCGCGCGATGAGAGCCCCCGCCCGGGCCAACCCGCCCGACACCAGGCGCAGCACCAGCAAGGTGAGCCCCAGCCAGGCAAAGGCCGGGGCCAGGAAGACGTAGAACGATAGCGATAGCGCGGCGCCCTCGCTGCCGGAGGGCTTGAACCCGCCCGTGAGAATCGTGATCACCAGCACGACGGCCGCTGCCGCGAGCAAGATCAGGTCGAGATAAATGCGTTTCCAAAACGGGGCGGCCTCGGCGCGGCGCGCTACCTGGCGCTCCTGGGTGATCTCGCGCTGAAGGGCCTGGTAAGTGGGCAGGAAGGCGGCCAGGAAGGTGAGCACCAATCCGCCGGCAAAGGCCAGCGCCGCCGAGCGGGCAAACGAAACCCAATCAAAACCGGGGGCAAAGGGGTTGAGCGCGCCGGCCACCTGGCCTTGAGCGCTGACCAATAACATGAGCATGCCAAACGCCAGTCCCAGCACCGATCCGCCCAGGGCCAGCAACAGCGAGGCGCCGGCGACGATGGCGGTGATTTGCGCGGGCGTGGCGCCGCGCGTACGCAGCAGGCTGATTTCGCGGCGCTGCGTTTCGGAGAACAGCTCGGCGGCGAATTTGGAAAGATAGGCCGCCAGGGCAACGCCGGGCAGACCCAGGAAGATGAGTAGGATTTTGGCCGAGAGCACGTCGGCCTGTGCGGTGGCCAGGGCGCGCGACAGGTTATCCACCGCCTTGAGCTGGCCGGAGAATTGGCGCTCCACCTGGCGGCGGAGAGCGGCGGTTTGCAGGGCCGCCAGGGCCGGGTCAGCCGGCAAAAGCGCTCGCTCAACCCGCAGGTGTATTTGCGGGTCGAGAATGATGGCGCCCGGCGCAAGCGTGGCGGGCGCATTGGCAGCGCTGATTGCCAGCGGCGCCCGCAAGTTGACGTTGAACCAACCGGCGTCGACCACGACCACATCGGCCACCACAGCATTTTCGCCGGCCGTGGCCGTGGCAAACAGCGCATCGGCGCCGGACAAATTGACGATGCCGCTGATGGGAAAACTGACCGTGCGGCTGATGCCGGAGAAAGTGAGCTGCAGGCTATCGCCCACTTTCAAGTTCTGCGCGATGGCCATGGCCTCGCTGACCAGGACGCCGTTCGGATCAAACTGGCCCTGGCTGAGTTGCAGCACATCGAAGGTCTGAAGATAGGCGGGCGAGATGGCAAACAGCCGGCCGGCAGCCGACGCGCGTGTCGCCTGGCTGCCCACGGCCGAAGTGAAGTCGGCTACCGACACCGCCTCGGCCGCCGACACGCCGCGCTGCGCCCGCAGCGCTGGCAGCATGGCGGCGGTGTCCACGTCTGGCTGGGTGGCGTGGGCCACCAGGTCCAGCTTAACCGGCGCCAGGGCTGTGGCGGTCATTTGACGAGCGGTAGCATCCACAAAGAACAAAATGCCGGCCAGCAGGCCAACGGCCAACGCCAACCCAAACAGATAAGTGCCGGTGCGGCGCGGGTTGCGCGTGACCAGGCGCCAGGCATACGACAGGCTCATGGGTGTTGTCCATTTCCATTGACGGCATCCGGGTTGACAAAGCGCCCGTCGCGCATGGCCAGGATGCGGCCGGCCTGGGCCGCCAGGGCCGGGTCGTGTGTCACCACCATCAAGGTCAGATGCTGGTCGCGGGCCACCGCCACCAGGCGCTGCATAATTTCGGCGGCGGTGGCGCTGTCCAGGTTGCCGGTCGGCTCGTCGGCCAGCAAAATCTTAGGTGCGTTAGCCAGCGCGCGGGCAATGCCCACCCGCTGCTGCTCACCGCCCGACAGCTCATCCGGCAGATGGCCGGCCTTGTCGGCCAAACCCACCAGCCGCAGCAGCTCCAGTGCGCGCGGGTGACGCGCGCCGGGCGGCATCCCGGCCAACAGCATGGGAAATTCCACGTTTTCTTGGGCGGTGAGCACAGCGAACAGGTCGTGGCGCTGAAAGACAAACCCCAGGGTGGCGCGCCGCAGGGCGGCCAACTGCTCTTCAGACTGCCGGGCCAGATTGTGGCCGTTCAGAAACACCTGGCCGGCCGTGGGCGTATCCAGGCCGCCCAACAGGTTGAGCAGGGTTGACTTGCCGCAGCCGCTAGGCCCGGTAATGGCAACCCATTCGCCGGGCGCGACGGAAAGATCCAGACCATTCACGGCGAGCACACTCTGCCGGCCCACGGAGTAGCGGCGCTCCAGGCCGATCGTCTGGATGACAGGCTCAGACATGGGCCGGCGCCTGTTCCACAAGCTGGCCGTCAGCAATGATCACCTGGCGGCCGGCCCGCGCTGCCACGCTTGGATTGTGGGTGACGACGACCAGGGTAAGCCCGTGGCTGGCGTTGAGCTGATCCAGCAGCGCCATCACCGTGCCAGCCGTGGCGCTGTCCAACTCGCCGGTCAGCTCGTCCGCCAGCAGCAGCTGCGGCTCATTCGCCAGGGCCACCGCAATCGCCACGCGCTGGCGCTCGCCGCCCGACAGCATATCCGGCCGATGATTGGCGCGCTCAGCCAACCCGACCTCAGCCAGCAGCTCGCGCGCACGCGGCCGAGGTTGGCGGCGCCCGGCCAATTGCATGGGCAGCAGCACGTTTTCGAGCGCGCTCAGGAACGGGATCAAATTGTCGCCCTGGTAGACGATGCCAATCTGACGCCGGCGAAATACGGCGCGCTCGCGCTCCGGCAGACGGGCCAGATCGGTGCCGGCGATGATCACCTGCCCGGCGCTGGGCACGGCCAGGCCGCCCATCAGGCTGAGCAGGGTGCTCTTGCCGGCCCCCGAGCGCCCGGTGATGGCGACGAATTCGCCGGGCGCCACGCTCAGGCTGGCGCCGCGCAGGGCCACCGTTTCGATAGCGCCGGCCTTGTAAATCTTGTACAGGTTGTCCAGGCGCACGGCTTGCATTCGGTTCACCGGGCAGCCTTGAAGGTAAGAGCGATATCGCGCACGCCTTCGCGGTCATAACTGCTGGCCGGCCCAGCCACCGTCAGAATGGCGAGGCGGCCATCGGCTAGAGGCATGTAGTAGCGCTCGTCATGCGCGGCAAACGCTTTGCCGGTGACGGGCGAGGCGCCGGCGGCCTCATAGCCCAAAATGATGGCGTTCTGCACCTCGGTCGACGGCGCCAGGCTGAGCTGCTTGAAGCCAGGAAAGGCGGCGCTGACGGCGGCCGCGTCGCTCTTGGCGTAGGCCAGCGCATCCACGCCGCCGGCCGGTTTGACGAAGTCCAGGACCATATAACTATCGCCGCCGGCGAATCGAACGCCCTGAGTCACCGCCGGGTCCTGAGTCCAGTTGCCGGGATGGCCGATGGCAAACCCCTGGGCCGCGTCGGAATAAGTCACCAGGGCGGATTCCACGCCGCCTTCGCCGCCGCCATCGGTGGTACCTTTCGGCGCTACGGTCGGCAGCGCGACGGTGGGCGCAGCGGCGGTGATGGCGGGCGATGCGCTGCCCGGCGCCGTCGTAGCGGCCGGCGAGGCCGGCCGGCTGCAAGCCGCCAGCGTTGTTCCAAGAAAGAGCAGGCCAGCTAAGAGTGTGTGTTTGCGAATGCGCAGCATAGACGGTTTCCTTGGTCGGATGTGACGGGCCGGCGACTCCGGCTTTCACCCATCAGACATAGGTTAACCGTTTGAGATGAAACTGGCATGAAATCGAGCCACGGCTGCGCGGCGCGGGCCTGGTTCGGCATCAAAACCGCGTTGGGGGCAGCCGAAACGCTGGGGTTTGGCGCGAACCGTCTGTGCTTCATACTGGCTTCACCGGCATTTCATCTCGCCAGCTTACACTCCGCTGTATGGCATGCCATCCGCGATCGACGTTAGGTGGGTTGTTATCGATTGTTATCGAATAGAGAAAGGGAAACAAAACCATGCGAGCAAAACGAGCTATGGCGCTGGCCGCCATCACCCTGGCCGGCGTTGGCACCTTGGGGGTTGCCGGCGCCAAGGCCTACGCACAAGCGACGGCGGCGCCCAGTGCGCAAGTCCGCGCCGTTCCAGCGCAGGCGAAAAAACTGCGTCTGAAGCAGTATGCGGCGAACAGTGCGCCCATCAGCGCGCCAACGGCAACCGCGCCAGCTGTAAGTGGGCCGGGCGCTACTGAGCCGGCCGCCACGGGTGTCGAAACGGACACCGTCGAACTGCAATCGGGCGACCAGGCGGGCGGCAATGACGTCAACGGCACCGCTGATCAGGGGCCAGATCAACAAACGCCGCGGCTTAACGGCAGCATCAGCGTGCCGCAGGCAGCGGACGGCAGTCAGAGCGACGCGGCTGAAGCCGCCACGCTGGCTGGGCTGGCCAAAATCAGCATTGAACAGGCCCAGGCCGCGGCGCTGACGGCCAACGGTGGGACGACTGTGGTCAAGGCGTCATTGGACAATGAGAACGACACACTGATTTATAGCATTGAGTTGAGCAACGGCTCAGACGTAAAAGTGGACGCCGGCAACGGCCGGATCCTGGCGACTGACGTTGGGGGCGCCGAGAACGGCGGCCAGACGCAGTAGCCATAACCCAGGCTCTGCGGGCCCGCCCGCAGGCCAACTGAAGTGGGCGGGGCCGATCAGGCGCCCCCTGGAGCGGGTTCCAGGGGGCGCGTTTTTCTCTGGAGCGGCGGCAGCCGGACGGTGAAAGTTGTGCCGGCGCCAACTGTGCTTCTGGCGGTGATGGAGCCGCCATGCGCCTGGACCGTTTCGCGCGCGATGGCCAGACCCAGGCCAGTGCCCGGCGCGGCGCGGGCCGTGTCGCCGCGGTAGAAGCGGTTGAAGATGCGCGGCAAATTTTCGGGCGGCACCCCCCCGCCCGTATCCGCGACCGTGACCAACACGGCGTCAGCCTCGGCCCGGGCCTGGACGTCAACTGTGCCAGAAGTCGTGTATTTCAGCGCGTTGTCCACCAGGTTCACAAACAGCCGCGCCAGGGCATCCCGGTCGCCCAGCACCACCAACTCCGGTGGGCCAGCATAGACAAGAGCGAGTCCCTTTTCATCGGCCAGCGGGCGCAGCGAGTCGGTGACATCTTGCAGCAAAGGCGCCAGATCTACGGCCTCGTGCGGCTCGCTGGGCGCGGCTGGGCCGCGAGCCAGCACCAGCAGATCCTCCACCAGGCCGCGCAGGCGGTCGGTCTCGTCGGCCAGATCGGCCAGCGCTTGTTCGTAGTCTTCCAGAGTGCGGCGCTGGGCGCGGACTACGCCCAGGATAGCCTGCATGGCCGCCAGCGGCGTGCGCAGCTCGTGGGAGGCGTCAGCGCTGAACTGGCGCTCACGCTGGAACGAGTCGTCCAGACGCGCCAGCATCTCGTCGAACGTGCCGGCCAGCCGGCCCACTTCGTCGTCCGTGGCCGGCAAGTCCAAACGCGCCGACAGGTCGGCGGCGGAGATGCGTCGAGCCGTCTGGGTCATGCGATCAATGGGCGCCAGGGCGCGCGCGGCCAGGGCGTATGCGCCGAACCCAGCCACTGCCACGGACAACAGGCCGCCGATGAGCAGCGCCGCCAGCAGGCGATTGAGCGTGTCTTGCGCTTGCGCCAGGCTTTGCGCCACCTGCACAATCCCGAGCAGCGCGCCATTCTCCACGATTGGGGCAGTGAAGAAACGGGCCGGAGGCAAACCGCCGGAGGAGGCCAGCGTTTCAAACACCGACTGCTGGCGCTGGGCGGCGGCGACACTATCCGGGCTGACCGACGCCGCCTGGTAAACGCCAAAGGCCTGCAGCACCTGGCCGGAGGAGCCGAGAATCCGAATCGTGACGCCGCGCGCCGGCAGCCCGGCGGCGCCGGTGCCGCTGATAACGATGCTGTCGGTGAAATTGATCTGGCCGTTTTCGATGTTGACGGCGCTGATGGCTTGCGAGGCGCTCAACCGCAGCGAGTCGTCGATTGAGGCGGATAGTCCCTGCGCCAGGCTGAGGTAGACGAACACGCCGAAAGCCGCCAGCACCAGGAGCAGCAGACCGGAGGTCCACAGGGCGAACCGGACGCGGATGGTCCTAAAGCGTTTCATCCTCGGCCGACAGGCGATAGCCAGCGCCGCGGACCGTGTGGATGAGCTTTAGGTCCGAGAAATCGTCTACCTTACGGCGCAGATTGCGGATGTACACGTCGATGATATTCGATTGATTATCGGCGTCGTAGTTCCAGACATGCTCGGCGATAACCACGCGGCTGAGCACCCGCCCCGGCTCACGCAGCAGGCACTCCAGCACGGCGAACTCTTTCACGGTCAGCTCAATCATCCGTTCGCCCCGGCGCACCCGGCGCGTGCGCGGGTCCAGGCTCAAGTCAGCCAGCTCCAGCAGCGGCGATTTTGCCCCTTCGGTTGAACGGCGAGTGAGGGCGCGCACGCGGGCCAACAGCTCCCTCAGGGCGAAGGGCTTGACCAGATAATCGTCGGCGCCGGCATCCAGGCCGGCCACGCGATCATCGATGGCGTCGCGCGCGGTGAGCATGAGGACCGGGGTGTGCTGGCCGCGCCGGCGCAGCTCGCGGCACACCGCCAGCCCGCTCAACTCGGGCAGCAGCACATCAAGCACAATCAGGTCATAGGGCGCGGCCTCGGCAAAATCAAGCGCTTCGGCGCCGTTACCGGCGCTGTCGACAGCATAGCCCTGTTCCTGCAGGCCGCGCTTGAGATAAGCCGCAATCTTAGGTTCGTCTTCAACCACAAGCAGTCGCACGCCAATCCTCCAGCCGGTCCGCCTGAGTATACATGGCCGAGATGAAGCTGACATGAAGCCACAACTCAATTACAATAGGCCAACCTCTGACCATCAGGAGCCGCCGTGCCTTACCCCCTGCCCACCCTTAATTCCGAAGTCTACGATGCACTGCAAACGCGCCGGCCGATTGTGGCGCTGGAGTCGACCGTGATCACGCACGGGCTGCCATGGCCGCAGAACCTGGAGCTGGCGCGGCGGATGGAAGCCACCGTCCGCGTGGGCGGCGCGTGCCCGGCGACGATTGCCATCCTCAAGGGCGAAGTAAAAGTGGGCCTGAGCGAGGCCGAGCTGGAATACCTGGCGCAGGCCAAGGACGTGGTGAAGGTGAGCCGGCGCGACTATCCGGTGGTGCTGGCCCAAAAGCGCGATGGGGCCACGACCGTGGCCGGAACGATGATCGCGGCGCATTGGGCGGGAATCAAAGTCTTCGCCACCGGCGGCATTGGCGGGGTGCACCGGCGCATGGCTCCGGCTGAGGCGGCCAAGGCCACAGACCTAGACATCTCAGCCGACCTGCCCGAGCTGGCGCGCACGCCGGTGGTGGTGGTGTGCGCCGGGGCCAAGGCCATTTTGGACCTGCCCGGCACACTGGAGTGGTTGGAGACGCATGGGGTGCCGGTGATTGGCTATGGCACGGACGAGTTCCCAGCTTTTTATTCGCGGGATAGCGGGCTGAAGCTGGAAGCGCGGGCCGACACGCCCGAGCAAGTCGCCGCAATTGTGCGGTCGATGTCGGCGCTGGACTTTACCGGCGGGGCGCTGGTGTGTGTGCCGGTGCCGGAAGAGGCCGCCAGGCCGCGAGCGGACATGGAGCGCGCCATTGAGCAGGCGCTGAGGGACGCCGCCCAGGCTGGCATCAGCGGCAAAGCCGTGACCCCCTTCTTGCTCAGCCGCATCGCGGAGCTGACGCACGGCGAGAGCCTGGCGGCCAACCTAGCGCTGTTGGAGAACAATGCCCGTGTGGCGGCGCAGGTGGCGGGGGCGCTTTGAAGCGCTGCGCAACCAGGTCGCACTGCCAACGGTTGAGCGGCTGATTCTGATAATTAGGTGAACCGAGGTGCAATCTCTCCAGAGCCGCCGAGCCTGCCCGGCCTGGCATGGCGGCCGGTCACTCGCAACGATTTGGCGGCGCTGGTCGCGCTGGCGATGGCGTGTCAATCGGCCGACGGCGGGCTCGCCTTTCTGAACAAACCAGACAGCCTGCTGGAGCGCTTTTTTCCAGACGCGCCGGGCGGCATGATCGGCGCATTCGATGCGGACGAGCGCCTATTGGCCTGCGCCAGCATGCACCTGACTCGCACCACGGACACAGAACGCGCGCTGATCGCCGGCCTGGTGCGGCCTGAGCTGCGCCTGCGCGGCCTTGGCGCTTATCTGATGCTGTGGAGCCAGACACAGGCTCAGGCGCTGTTTACGGCTGGCTCAGCCAACAAGCGGCTGCTGCGGATCACCAGCGAGGGGCTGACCCAGCCAGCCAGGCGTCTGTACCAGGCTCACGGCTTTGAATCCATTTTTGAAGAGCTCGTGATGCGGCGCGATCTGCGCCACCCTTTGCCAGATAGCCCACTGCCGCCGGACGCGACGATCACGACCTGGCAGATAGACGTGGCGGACCAGTTCTTTCAGGCGTATGAGACCGCTTTCCGCGAACGACCGGGCTTCCCGGGATACACCGCCACTCAGTGGATTTCCGATTACAACGAAAACGAACACCTGAGACAAGCGTGGTCGCTGTTGGCGCGCGCCGGTGACTTGCCCGCGGGATTTGTAATGGCAAGCGCCGAGCAGCCCGGCGGCTACGTGGTGCAGGTGGGGGTCGTCCCCGCGCGGCGCCGGCGCGGGCTGGCCTCCGCGCTGATCGTGGAAACGCTGCGGCGGATGCGGGCGGACGGCCAGGGCTCGGCTGATTTGGCCGTCAACCTCAATAACCCTGGGGCGATCCAGACCTATATTGGGCTGGGCTTTGAGACCATTGGCCGCCGCGCCAAATACGAGCGAGTTGTCGAGCGTTAGGGCGCTGGGCGCCCGTCACTCGACGAGCGCGGCCAGCATGTTCAGCGATGAGCGCGTGCCGGCTTCGTTGTCTTGCGGGCGGATGCCGCTGGGGACGTTGTCGTAATAGGTGTCGGTGTCGCCAGAGGTCTTGCCGCGCCCGGCAGCTAGTGGTTGGGGATACCACAGCGAAATGCGGAACTGGCCGCCCTGGCGTGGGTCGAAGGTGTGAACATAGAGCTGCATCGTGTCCGGCGCCATCCAGGCCGCCAGCGCCTGCGGGTCCAAAAATGCCTGATAGACCATGGCCCGCGGCGCACGGATGTGTCTGGAAATCTGCGAATGACCCGAAATGTTGGATGGTTCCGTCATCAGTTACCAATTACGCATTACTTGTCCGGCGCGCGACCACCAGCATCACCACGCCCAGCGCCATCAACACTGCCGCGCCGATAAAAACCGGGCTGACGGAGTCGTGCGTGATGGCGGCGCCAATGGCGGGGCCGACCATGCTGCCCAGGTTGACCGGCAAATAGGCGAAGGACATCACCCGGCCGCGGATCTCGGGCGTGGCGGAGGTGGAGAGCGCGGTAAAGGAGATGGCAAAAACGCCAGACGTGACACCATTGACCAGGGCGAAGGTGATGCCGAAGGTGGTCAGGTCGCGGGCCAGGGCGGGCAGCGGCCAAAGCAGCACCGCCACGACGGAGCCGGCAATCAGCACACGCCAGATGCCGAAGCGATCGGCCAGCGCGCCCAGGACCGGGCTGAGCACGAAGGCGATGATGCCGCCGGCCCCCAGCACCAACCCCACGGCTGAGCCAGGTTGATTGCCGGTGTAGAGCGCCGTGACGGCCACTGGCACAAAAGTCATGGCCATGATCCAGCCGGCGAAAAGCACAAACAAGGCCGCGAACAGCGCCCGCAGCCGCGGCGTGTCCCAGATCAGTTGCACCGACTCGGCGGCCATGGCCAGCAGCGGCCCGCGGTTGGTGCCGCGGAATGAGTCGCGGTAGCCAAACGACAGCACCAGGATCACCCCGAACAGCAGCGCCACATCGATCAGAAGCAGCGCCGGAAAGCCATAGCGGTCCACGATGGGCCCGCCGGCCAGCGGACCAACGAATACGCCCACCGGCCCGGCCGAGTTCATGATGGCAAAGGCCATGCTCAGCCGGCGCGGGGGCGCCTGCTCGGAGAGCGTGGTCATCATCAGGCCGCTGTTGCCCAGTGATAGGGTCATAAAGGCGCGCGCCAGCAGGAAGACCCACACATTGCCGGCCAATACAGCCAGCAACCCCGCCACCACGTGGGCGACGAAGGAGCGGACGATGATGGGCTGGCGGGCATAGCGGTCGGCCAGGGCGCCCCAGAAGGGCAGGAAGGGGATGCCGGCCGCGCCGGCGACGGCGGTGATGATGCCGGTCCAGGCAGTCACCTGCCCGGCCGGCACGCCCAGATGGGGCAGATACAGCGGCGTAAAGGCCGACATCTGTCCCCAAAAGATGGTCTCCACAAAGCCGGCCAGGGTGAATAGAATCAGCAGCCACACCCAATTTCCGGACAGCCGATGCCACGCGCTGGTCATTGGACTGGTTTCAGGGCAGCGGCAGGATCTTGAGCAGGAACTGTTGGATCCAGCCCTGGTCGCCATTGGCCAGGCGCACCTGGCGCCAGATGATGCCCTGGATCATCTGCTGGTTGGTCAGCACTTCCACCGGGTCGCCGGTCTGCACAAAGGCCACCACCAGCCCATCCGGGGC
>JAYTFQ010000805.1:0-1963 GCA_043734225.1 Anaerolineales bacterium
ACCGCGTGGGTGTATAGACCCACGCGATCCCATTTTTCGGTACCACGATTATTCCACGTTCAGCCCGCGCCCCAATTCCAGCAGCCGCTGCCAGGTGCCTTCCGGCAGCGGGATGCCGGCCTGGGCGCGCTGGGCGCGGCAGCGCCACTCTGGCTCGCCCGGCAGCAAAATCTCGTCCACGCCGGCCGCGCGCGGGGTGGCCTTGAGCCGCTGGCCCAGGTCGCGTACCTGCCGCTCAAACTCTGCCAGCGGCTGAAAGGCCTCCACCTGGATGGCGGTGATGACGCTGCCCTGGTCCCAGCGATAGCCAGGCTGGATGGGAAAGCCCACGCCGCTCAGCCCGCCGCCCAGCGCCTCAATCATCACGCTCAGCGCATAGCCCTTGTGGCCGCCAAAGGGCAGGATGGCGCCGCCGTCAAACTGGTCCTGTGGGTTGGTGGTCGGCTGGCCGTGCTGGTCCATGATCCAGCCATCAGGCACCGGCTCGCCCTTATCGGCCGCCACCTGCAGCTTGCCGTGGGCGACGATGGAGGTGGCATAGTCGAGAAAGACCGGAAAGGGCGTGCCGTTGGGGATGGCCCAGGCGATGGGGTTGGCGCCCAGCGCGCGCGCCGCCCCGCCGTAGGGAGCGACCAGTCCGCCCGGGTCGGAGCCGTTGCAGATCATCTGGCCGATGTAGCCCTGCTGGGCGGCCAGCACGGCATAGGCGCCGATGCGGCCGGTGTGGCCGCAATGGCGCAGCACCACCGTGCCGATGCCGCACACGGCTGCCTTGTCCAGCGCCAACTGCATGGCCTGCGGGCAGGCCAGGTGGCCAAAGGTCCAGCCGCAATCCAGCAGCGCCGTGGCCGGCGTCTGGCGCACCACGGTGAGCGCGCCGGCCGGGTTAAGCGTGCCGGCCTGGATGGCCTGCACGTACTGCGGCAGGCGCAGCACGCCGTGCGAGTCGTGGCCGACCAGGTTGCTATCCACCAGCGCCTGGGCCACGCGCCGGGCGGCGGCGGCGGGCGTTCCGGCGGCGGCCAGCAGGCGTTCGGAAAAATCAGTCAGGGTGGGGGCCGAAATGAGTGGCATGCGGCGTAGTTTAATCGAAATAAAACGCGGCGCGGGTGGTAGACTCGCGCCGATTGCGGCAGGCGCGCGGCCGTGGCACATCAGACGCAGCCGAAAAGTGACCGGCAACTGCGAATGCATGCCGTGCCGGGCTGGCTGTGCGCTGGAGCCGATTGGCTGGTATGATATAAATAGGGGTTTGGGGAGCTGCGCGCCCGCGCTTGTGGGGCGCCAGAGCATTTGGCCGCCAGCGGCGGCGGTTTCACCGCCGCCCACCAACTATAAGATGGAGAGTTTAGCGTGAGTCAAAGTGTGGAAGTGAAGCTGTATGTTGGGAATCTGGCGGCGGAGACAACCGAGAACGATCTGCGGCAATTGTTCGCGCAAACCGGCACGGTGACCTCGGTCAACCTGATTAAGGACCGCACCACCGGCCAATCGAAGGGCTTCGCCTTTGTGACTATGTCGTCGGCGGCCGGGGCGCAAAAGGCCGTGGACACGCTGCACACCGCGCACCTGGCCGGGCGCCCGCTGACGGTGAACGTGGCCGACCGGCCGCAGAGCCAGGGCGAGCACGCCAAATCGCAAAACGACCGGCCCAAAGGGCAGGGCCAGCGACCCAAGGCGCCCGAAGGCTACCAAAGCAAGCTGGGGGCGTTCAGCGTGACCACCCGCAGCCCCAACGCCAGCCCCAAGACCAGCAAGCCCGGCGACGGCTATGTGAGCAAGCTGGGCGCTTATGGCGTAGGCGGGCGGCCGCCGGCACCCAAGCGGCGCGGCGGCAACAACCAGCGCCATTAGTTTCTTTTGAAGAAAAACACGGCAGCCGTGCAGCCACACGGATCGTGCACGGCGACCAGCGAAATCATGGATGTTAGGCCGAACGGAATGCGGCGGCCCGACGCCTTGG
>JAYTFQ010000806.1:0-7345 GCA_043734225.1 Anaerolineales bacterium
CCGTCGTTCTGTTACGCCGTTTCCCCAGGGGTCTCACCCGGATATGACCGTCGTCGACGATATTAAGAGCCGCATCGACCTGGTCGAGCTCATCTCTGAGACGGTGAAGCTGCGCAAGTCCGGCCGCACCTACACCGGCCTGTGCCCGTTCCACGCGCACAAAAACAATACGCCATCCTTCGCCGTCTGGCCGGAGAGCGGCAACTGGCGCTGCTTCGGCCAGTGCAACGAGGGCGGCGACGCTTTCAAGTTCATCATGAAGCGCGACGGCCTTGATTTTGCCGAGGCGCTGCGCGTGCTGGCCCAGCGCACCGGCGTGGAGCTGGCCCAGCGCACGTCGGCCGATCAGCAGCAGGACGACAATCTTTCCCAGCTGCGCCAACTGCTGGAAGAGGCGGTCATCTATTATCATCACCTGCTGAAGAACGCCCCCAGCCCGGGCGCGCAGGCCGCCCGCGACCACCTGGCCAAACGCGGCCTCACCGCCAAGGCAGTGGAGATGTTCCAGCTCGGGTACGCGCCCGAGGCCTGGGACACCACCCTCAAATATTTCACCGGCAAGAATTACGCTCAGCAAGACCTGCTGGATGCCGGCCTGATCGTGGTCAAGGAGGAAGAAGGCAAGGCCTTTGATCGCTTCCGCGACCGGTTGATGATCCCGGTCCGCGACGAGCGCGGGCGCATCACCGGCTTCCAGGCCCGCGCCCTCAAGCCCGATGCGCAGCCCAAGTTTATGAACAGCCCGCAGACGGCGCTGTTCGACAAGGGCCGCACCCTGTTTGGCCTCGACCGCGGCCGCAAGGCCATCCGCGAGGCCGAAGTCGCCATCGTGGTCGAGGGCAACCTGGACGTGATAGCCGCCCACCAGGCCGGCTTTGAAAACGTGGTCTCGTCGCAGGGCACGGCCCTCACCGAGCACCAGATGCGCCTGCTCAAGAAATATGCCCGGCGCATCATCCTGGCCCTGGATGCCGATGCCGCCGGCGATGCCGCCACGCTGCGCGGCCTGTCCGTGGCGCGCGAGGCGCTCGATCGCGAAGCCGACATTGTCTTCGATCCGCGCGGACTGGTGCGCACCGAGGGCCGCCTGGGCGCTGATATCCGGGTGATGACCCTGCCCGCCGGTCTGGATCCCGACGACGTGATCCGGCGCGACCCGGCCGAGTGGCGCGGCCTGGTGGAAGCCGCCGAGCCGGTGGTGGCCTACGTCATTCGAGTGCTGACCGCCGGCCGCGACTTGGACGATCCCAAGGTCAAGACCGAGATTGCCGCCACGGTGCTGCCCTTGATCGAAGACGTGGCCCAGCCGATCGAGCGCGACACCTATCGTCAAAAGCTGGCCCGTGTTCTGCGCGTGGACGAGCGCTCGCTGAGCGTGCGGTCCACCGGCCGGCGCGAGCCCGTCCGGCGCGCGCCGGAGCCGCCGACCGCCGACAATCCGACCGGTGACGACGCCGCGCCCGAGCCGGCCGCCGCCCCGGATGCGGCCCGCACGCGGCTGGAGGCCTTCTGCCTGGGCCGGCTGCTGCTGCAGCCCGCGCTGCTCTATCGCGCCGACCGCGAGCTGCAGGCCCTGGGCCTGTCGAAACTGGCCGACGACGATTTTGTGGCCGTCGAGCATCAGTTGATTTTCAGCGCGCTGTCGGCGGCGCTGGAGCAGGTGGATGACGACCCGGCCGACCATCTGGCCGCCCGGCTGGACCCGGCCCTGCACGCGCGGCTGCAGGCGCTGCGCGTCGAAGCGGCCAAAGATGCCATGAACGATATCCGCACTGGCGACGCCCTGATCCGCGCCGTGCTGCAGTTGCGCCGGCGCACGGTCGGCAACTGGCTGCGCGAGCTGCGCTTTCTGGCCGAAGATGCGCGCGAACAGGGCGACCAGCGCGCCGAGGCCTATCAGTTGGAGATTTCACGCCAGGCGCTGGCCCTGGCCGGCGTCGATCGCGCCCTGGCCCGCGCCGGCCGGGCAGGCGCCGGGAAGCCCCAAAGAATCGGTTTGAGGTAATCGCGACTCTAACGGTACAATGCTGACCAGGTTAATTTGGGATGCACATGACACCGAAGCGTAGCAACGGGCAGAGCGCTGAGCCAAAGAACAGCGAAAAAGAATACTTCGCCGAAAACGACAGCGACGAGCTGAACGAATTCGACGCCGCCAGCCCGGATGGTCCGGGCGAGGCCTTCGAGCCGTTGGAAGAAGCCGGCCCCGAACTCGGCCGCCTGGAGCTGGATGAGCCGGCGGTGCTGGAGGTTGAAACCGAGGGCGACGACGAGGTTGAGAGCGACGACGCCGAGAGCGACGGCGACGAGCGCGAGCCGGCCGAAGACGAATTCGAGGAGATTGAGGACGAAGACCTCGACGCCGAAGCCGCCAGCGCGGCCATGGCCGAGATGCCGGACGACTCGGTCCGCATGTACCTTAAGGAAATCGGCCGCGTGCAGTTGCTGGACTCGGATCGCGAGATCTGGCTGGCGACGCAAATGCTGGCCGAAGACCGGGTGGTGCAGCTGCGCGCCCAGAGCGCCAAGAATAATCGCTTGCTGACCCACGGCGAAATCTTGCTGACCCTGTTCGATGAGCTGCAGGTCAACTGGGAGCACCTGACCGAGGGCGTCAAGCGCCACAAGAAGGAGCTGCCCGACCTGACCCAGCTCATTCGCGAGGTCCAGGCGCTGCGCATCGATTGGAATTCTGATCAGCGCTCGTACCTGCGCCCTTGGCTCGACAACGGCTTGTGGGGCCGCGACAAGAATTGGGAAAAGGTGGCCCAGCAGGCCTTCGAGATTTTCGTGGCGCTCTACCTGTTCCCGCCCACGGTGCAGGCCAGGCTCTCCGAGCATATCAGCCGCCATCAAACCAAGAAGAAGGACGAGAAGCTCTTTCCTATCCGCCGCACCTTCCAGTCCTGGCTGCCGGAAGAAGCTGTCATTGAAGAAGAGTTCGCCGGCATGCTGCGCCGCTCCGATCTAGCCAACAAAGCCCTCACCGACGCTAACCTGCGCCTGGTGGTCAGCGTGGCCAAGCGCTACATCGGCCGCGGTATCAACTTCCTCGACCTGATCCAGGAAGGCAATATCGGCCTTCTGCGCGCGGTAGAAAAGTTCGATCCGACCAAGGGGTTCAAATTCAGCACCTATGCCACCTGGTGGATCCGCCAGGCCATCACCCGCGCCATTGCTGACCAGGCCCGCACCATCCGCATTCCGGTGCACATGGTCGAAACTATCAACCGCCTGATGCGCATTCAGCGTCGCTTGCAGCAGGAGCTGGGCCGCGAGCCCAACTCGGACGAGGTGGCGCTGGAGCTGGATCTGCTGCTGCCCGAAGAGACCGCCGCCATCCGCCAGGCCAAGGCCAGCGGCGAGCGGCTGGATCCGAACCTGGATCGGCAGTTGAAACGCGCGGCGGCCAAGGTCCGCCGGATCCAGCGCATTTCCCAGGAGCCCATGAGCCTGGAAACCCCGGTGGGCGCTGAAGAATCCAGCCTGCTGGGCGACTTTATTGAAGACGAGAGCGTGCCGGCCCCGGCCGACGTCGCCTCGCGCCAGCTGCTCAAGGAGCAGGTTCAGAACGCGCTTTCCATCCTGACCGAGCGCGAGCGCGAGGTGTTGGAGATGCGTTTCGGCCTGAAAGACGGGCAGGACCATACCCTGGAAGAGGTCGGGCAGCATTTCCGAGTGACGCGCGAGCGCATTCGCCAGATCGAAGCCAAGGCGCTGCGCAAGCTGCGCCACCCCACCCGCAGCCGCGCCTTAAGAGATTATTTGGGATAACCTGAGAAAATTGGACCAGACGCACCGCCGCGCGGCGGTGCGTCTGGTCCAATTTTTGAAGTAAGGTAGAGCACACCAGATGAATCCTGGACTGTTAGGCATTTTTGCTCACCCGGATGACGAAGCCAGCTGCAGCGGCTGCCTGGCGCGCTACCGCGCTGAGGGTCTGCGGTCTTACGTGGCCATCGCCACGCGCGGCGATGGCGTGGACGCCAAGATCAGCGATCCCAGCCTGGGCACGCACGATCAGCTTGGCCAGATCCGCTCGGCCGAGATGGCCTGCGCCTGCGAAAAATTAGGGATCAACCCGCCGATCTTCCTGGGCCACCAGGACGGCGAGGTGGATAAAGTTTCCACTGAGGAGGCCGCGCGGGCCGTGGCGCGCCTGATCCGCGAGCTTCAGCCGTTGGTGGTCATCACCCATGACCCCGAGGGCGGCTACGGCCATCACGACCACATCGCCGTCAACGCCTTTGTCACTCGCGGCTTCGATCTGGCCGGCGATGCCAGCCTGGATGTGGGCCTGCCGGCCTTCGCGCCGGCCAAGCTCTACTACACGGCCATGCCGCGCAGCTTCCTGGAGCAGGTGCCAGCCTTTCGCAACCGCCAGGCCGACATTCGCGGCCAAAAGCTTGGTTTCCGCGGCGTGCCAGATGAGCTCATCACGACCGCCGTTGACATCAAGGCCTGGCAGAGTCTCAAGCTGGAAGCCCTGGCCTGCCATCGCACCCAGTTTGAGATCGATCCCGTCACCAAGGCGCCGAAAACGTTCGTCACCTCCATTCCCGAGGAAATGCGGCAACTGTTCTTCGGACACGAGCGGTTTGTGCTGGCTCGCGGCAGCGCCCCGGCCAATCGGCCGGAAGAGGATTTGTTCGCCGGCTTGCGCTGACCGCCAAAATCGAAATGCATATTCCCATTCGGGTTGGAATTTCGCCCACGCTGCATATCCGCGGCCTGCTGGCCGATGCCGATATCAAAAAGGGCCAGGTGATCGAGCGCTGCCCGGTGATTCTGGTGGGCGTAGATCAACTCCAGCCTTTGAGCCAGACCGTGCTGTGGCGCTACCACTATGAGTGGAACACTCGCAATAATTGTATTGTTCTGGGTTATGGCAGCCTGTACAATCATTCCTACACGCCCAATGTTCGCTACGGGTTTAACTATCAGGGCCAATGCCTGGTTTTTACGGCTCTGCGGCAGATCGCGGCCGGCGAAGAGCTCATGATCAATTACAACTATGACAACACCGTGGCGCCCGAGCCCGTGGCGCCCTACCTGAGCGATTTTGATCCGCATCGGCAGCCGAACAAAACGGCCCGGCGACCAAAGCCCGGAACCAAAGCGGATAATTTTGACCGAAAATGACGGGCTGGTTTGACTCGCCTATGTGCTTGTGATAAACTTTACATACTTTGCCGCAGGCTGCACCCGAATAAATTAGAGCAAGATTAGCGGCCCAATTTGGCTGGGTAAACTGCCCCAATAACCCGTGGGCGGACCCGTTCTCGCGTGGAGCGTCATGCAAACCTCTTTGTCTCCATACCTGCCCATTGCGGTCCTCTTGGTTATCTCCGCGTTCATTGCCGGCATGGTGGTTGTGCTCGGGCATGTGCTCGGCCCCAACCGGCCCACTCCGCGCAAGCTGGCGCCCTACGAATCGGGCATGCGCCCCATCGGCCCGGCCATGCGCCGCATGCCGGTGCGCTTCTACCTGGTCGCCGTGCTGTTCATCCTGTTCGACATCGAAGTCATTTTCTTCCTGCCCTGGGCCGTCACGTTTCAAGCGCTGGGCGTGCTCGGGTTCGTCGAGATGGTGGTCTTTATCGCGATCCTGCTGGTGGGCTATATTTGGATCTGGAAAAAAGGCGCGCTCGAGTGGGAGTAGCGGCGTTCCATAAGGGCGTTCAACTGAACGCCCCCACCCACGTACTGTGCGCGCAAATGGTGGAGGCTGGCAATGGGTCTTGAACAGAAGCTGGGCAATATGGGCGTGGTCACCACCACGCTGGAGACCGCCATCAACTGGGGCCGCACCGGCGCGATGTGGCCCATGCTGTTTGGGTTGGCCTGCTGCGCCATGGAAATGATCAGCACGGTTATGCCCAACAACGACCTGTCGCGCTTCGGCATGGAGCTGATGCGCGCCTCGCCGCGCCAGAGTGATCTAATGATCGTGGCTGGCCGCGTCAGCCGCAAGATGGCGCCCGTGCTGCGCCGCCTGTATGACCAGATGCCCGAGCCCAAGTGGGTCATCGCCATGGGCGACTGCGCCTCCTGCGGCGGCATCTTCAACAACTATGCCATCGTCCAGGGCGTGGACGAGGTGGTGCCGGTGGACGTGTACGTAGCCGGCTGCCCGCCTCGCCCCGAAGCCCTCATGCACGGTATCTTGACCCTGCACGAAAAGGTCAAGCAGGAAAAGTTGAAGGATTGGGCGTGACCCACATTCAAGACACCCTGGCGGCCCTCAAAGCCCAGTTTGGCGAACCGGCGGCTGGCAGCCCGCTGGAAGCCGTGGTTGAATTCCGCGGTGAGACCAGCGTGGTCGTGGCGCGCGCGGCGCTGCTCGATGTGCTGACTTTTCTCAAGGACACCCCCGCGCTGGGCTATACCTTCCTGGCTTACCTCTCGGCCTGGGATGCTTGGCCGGCGGAGCCGCGTTTCAATGTGATTTACCAGTTGCGCGAGATGCAGACCTCCACAGCGCTGCGGCTGAAGGTGCTGGTGTCCGGCGACGACCCGGTGCTGCCCACCGTCACCGGCCTGTTTATCAATGCCGATTGGCACGAGCGCGAGATGTTTGATATGTTTGGCCTCAAGATCACCGGCCACCCCGATCTGCGCCGGATCCTGATGCCCGCCGACTGGGAGGGCTATCCCCTGCGGCGCGACTATCCCCTGGGTTACGAGGAAGTCGAGTACACCTTCAACTTCGAAGAGATCGAGAAAAAGAAGCCGTATGCCAGGGACTAACGGGCAGCGGATTGCAGCCGGAGCAGGTTATGGCCAGTAACGCGAGTGAAGCCAACGCGCAAGCCGAGCACCAACTGCTGGAGACCACGCTCGACGACCTGAAGCACCTGTTTTCGCCGCGCGCCGAGACGGGCGAGACCGTGGTGCTCAACATGGGGCCCCAGCACCCCAGCACGCACGGCGTGCTGCGGCTGATTGTCGAGTTGGACGGCGAGATCATCGTCAACGCCGTGCCCGATATCGGTTATCTGCACACCGGTATTGAGAAGAACATGGAAGCCAAGACCTTTCTCAAGGCCCTGGTGATGACCGACCGCATGGACTATCTCAACCCGATGGGCAACAACCTGGCCTACTGCCTGGCTGTCGAAAAGTTGGTCGATATCGACGTGCCGCCCCGCGCCCAGGTCATCCGCGTGCTGCTAGCCGAGCTGCAGCGCATTGCCTCACACCTGGTCTGGCTCGGCACGCACTCGGCCGACATCGCCTCGCAGTCGGTGCTGTTCTATTGCTTCCGCGAGCGCGAGAAGATCATGTCCATCCACGAGATGGTCTCCGGCCAGCGCATGATGACCTCCTACTTCCGGCCGGGCGG
>JAYTFQ010000807.1:0-1542 GCA_043734225.1 Anaerolineales bacterium
CCGGCGCGCGCCGGGGCGGCTTGGGCGCCGCTGTCTCGCCAATGGCGCGCAGTTGGGTCACTTCTTCCGCCGTCAGGTGCCGCCACTCGCCCGGCTCCAAATTGCCTAACCGCAGGCTGCCCAGCCGGACGCGGATCAGACGCTGCACCGGCAAACCCAGCAGCAGGCCGATGTCGCGGATTTGGTGCTTGCGTCCCTCGTGCATGATGATCCGCAGCCAAGTGCCATTGGGCGCTTTCTCGCCACGCGAGACCTGGGCCGGCGCCGTGCGCTCGCCTTCCAGTATCACGCCGCGCCGCCAGGCGTCCATCCGTTCGTTGTCGGGCTCGCCTTTCACCAGCACGCGGTATTCTTTTTCGGCCTCATAGCGCGGGTGGGTCAAAAAGTCGGCCAGCTCCCCGTCGTTGGTCATCAAGATCAGGCCTTCGCTGTCCACATCCAGCCGGCCCACCGGATACAGCCGCTGCGGCAGCGGCAGCATCTGGCGCACCGTCTGCCGGTCGCCCTGCGCCGCCAGCGACGACACCACCCCGCGCGGCTTGTGCAGTAGCACATAGGTCAACTTTTCCGGGGCGGCGATGGGCTGGCCATCCACCAAAACCCGGTCAACCACCAGGTCAGCCTTCTGGCCCAGCACCGCTGCCTTGCCGTTCACGGTCACGCGGCCTTGCAGGATGAAATCCTCGCTGGAGCGGCGCGAGGCCAGGCCCGCGCGCGCCAGGATTTTTTGCAATCGTTCTTCCATAAACGGCGCGTCAGCCTTTCTGGCCGGGGATAGGCGTTTCGATGGGGATTGGATGAGCGGCTGTCACGGCTTTGGCGGCCAGGGCCGTGCTCAACTGCCCGCTGGCCGTTGAGATGACCTTGCCCGCCGGCGTGGCCGCGGCCGCCACCGGTGTTTGAATGACGCCCGCCGTCACCGACAGCGGCTGCGCCCCCAGGCTGGCCGGAACCGCCGCCGCCAGGACGAACACAACCGCCGCCAAACTGAGATACAAATTGAGCTGCGGCACCACCCGCCGCAGCGGCACACCCCGCACCCGGCCCCAAACCTGGGACCAGGCCCCCGCCGGGCGCAGGGTCAGCGGGCGCAGCGCGGCCGGCAGCGCGCGCAGCGTCTCATTCACGCGTTCCAGCTCGGCAGCCTCGGCCCGGCACATTGCGCAGCCGGCCAGGTGTTCGGCCACGCGCGCGCGCGCCGGCGGCTCCAGGCCGCCATCCACGAATGCCAGCAATTCCGGGCGCGGGTGTCGAGTCGTCAGGCCCATTGATCCACCCAATCCAGCTCGCCTTCCAGCTCGGGGGCGCTCAGCGCCTGGCGCAATTCGTCCAATCCCAGGCGCACGCGCGACTCGGCCGTCTTTGGATTGCAACCCAGCGCTTCACCAATCTCTTTGTAGCGCATCTCACCCAGGTAACGCAGGGCCACCGCCTCGCGCAGATGGGGGCGCAGGTCCTGGATGGCGCGCCACACCTGTTCGCGCACGCCGCGCCGCGCCAGCACGGACTCGACCAGCCGGTCCTGCCGTTTCGGCCCCTCCG
>JAYTFQ010000808.1:0-2908 GCA_043734225.1 Anaerolineales bacterium
CCAAGGCGGCCAAGTATCCAATCAGTATGGCGCCGATCGAGTGGACCCAGACACGCTGGCCGGACGGGACCGTATGGACGCCGTGAAACGAAGGATCGCTCCGCGGGATGAAGGATCGCTACACGGGATGAAGGCTGGGCGGGAGAGTGAGGGTAGCGGGCGATGCGCATAACACGAGTGAAATCTATCCTGACCGCGCCAGACGGCATTGCGCTGGTGGTGGTCAAAGTTGAGACGGACGTGCCGGGGCTGTATGGGCTGGGCTGCGCGACCTTTACGCAGCGCTGCACGGTGGTGGCGTCGGCGGTGGACGAGTATCTCGATCCGCTGCTGCGCGGACGAAACGCGGCCAACATCGAAGACCTGTGGCAGATGATGCGGGTCAACTCCTCCTGGCGGAACGACCCGGTGCTCAATAACGCCATCAGCGGCGTGGACATGGCCTTGTGGGACATCAAGGGCAAGGCGGCCAACATGCCGGTGTATGACTTGCTGGGCGGCAAATGCCGGCCGGCGGCCATGGTCTACCGGCACGCGGATGGGCGCGAACCGGCCGAAGTGCTGGAAAACGTGATCCGGTATCGGGAAGAGGGCGCGCTGGCCGTGCGCTGCCAGATGGGCGGCTATGGCGGCCGGGTGAAAGAGATTACCCGCGCCAATGCCCGGCCGGGCCCGGGCGCGCCGCAGGCCACCCATCGCATGCAGGCCCTGGACGAGCCGGAAAGCGCCTTCCCCGGCGCCTATTACTCGCCGGACGTCTACGCGCGCTCGGTGGTTGATCTGTTTGAACACATCCGCTCGAACATCGGCTACGAATTGTTCCTGATGCACGACATTCATGAGCGGCTGGCGCCGGTGGATGCGCTGCGCATGGCCAAGGCGCTGGAGCCGTACCGGCTGTTCTTTCTGGAAGACCCGCTGGCGCCGGACCAGGTGGAATGGTTCCGGCAGTTGCGCGACCAGTGCGCCACGCCGATTGCGATGGGCGAGCTGCACAACCACCCGCTGGAATGGCGCACACTGGTGAGCGAGCAGTTGATCGACTTTATCCGCGCGCACATTTCGCAGCTCGGCGGGCTGACCCCGGCGCGCAAGCTAGCCGCCTTCTGCGAGGCCTATGACGTGCGCACCGCCTGGCATGGGCCGGGCGACGTGTCGCCCATCGGCCACGCCGCCAACCTGCACCTGGACCTGGCCTGCCACAACTTCGGGATTCAGGAAGTGATCCACTTTGGCGATAAGCTGCGGGAAGTTTTCCCAGGCACGCCCGAGCTGCGCGACGGCTATCTATGGGCGAACGACAAGCCAGGCTTCGGCGTCGACATCGACGAGGCCAAAGCCAAGCTGTACCCCATCTCCATCCCGCCCATCCAGTGGACGCAAAGCCGCTGGCCGGACGGGACGCTGTGGACGCCGTGAAGAGGTAGGAAGATTTGGCCGAACTTGAGGCTGTGGCCCGACGAACATCGGGCCACAGCCTCAAGTTCGGCCAACATTTTGCGACAAGTCAAAAAGTAGCCGATGATCAATCTCTGCCGAGCCAGCGCAAAACAGGCAGCGCGCCGTTTAGCCCGGCAGCCGTAACGCTGATCTCATCGCCAGGCAACAGATCCAGGAAGTTGTCGCTCCAGGCCATGCCGTCCCCGGCTTCCAGCCACACCCCCTTGGCCGGGCGGGCGACGTGCAGCAGCACCTGGTCGCCCGTCACCGTGAGCTCGAAGCCGGGGTCGGGCAGGGTTAGATACTTGAAAGGCTCGGGCCAAAGGGCCGCGCGAGCGGCCACCTGCCCCTGCACGCGCAGGCGCGCGCCCAGCACGATCGGCTGGCCGGACGGCAGGGCGAACTCTCCTAGTTCAGTAGCCTGGTTGGGCAATAGGCTGATGGCGCGGGTGTCGCTGACCGCCAGCTCGCCGGCCAGGGTCCAGGCGTTCAACTCCAACTGGGCGTCCAAGGCTGTTGTGCGGCCATTGACGGCCCAGACGGCGGCGCCGCCGGCCGCGGACGCCAGGCCGAGGGCCAGAGGCGCCAGCTCGCGCCGGGTGACGTAGTAGGCGGGCTTGAGGCGCAGGGCCGAATCCACGATGGCCCAACTGCTCACCGGCCAGCAATCTTCTAACTGCCATACCAGGGCGCCCGCAATCGAATAATGGCCCGGCCCGCCCCAGCGCCGCCGCCAGCCGCGATAGGCGCTGGCCAGCGCCTCGGCCTGGATGAACTGGGTGGCATAGATGTGCTCGGCCAGGCCGCCCAGCGGGTAGCGAATGTTCTCGCTGATGTAGGTGGCCACGCGCCGCACGCCGCCGCCGGCCTTGTTGTGGTGCTCGACCGTGCGGCTTTGGGCGTAGCGCTCCTCGGGCGGGGTGAACGACTCGAGCGTACTGAGGGCCGGGAACGACAGCATGCCAAACTCGCTGACGAAGCGGCCGGAGTAATTGGGGTATTCCTGATAGGGCGCGACGACGCCATGCCAGATATCCCAGGTATGCCGGTCCCCCTCGGTGCGGCTGTTGGCATCCGGCCCGCCATACGGGCTGGCGCGCCAATAGGGGCGGGAGGGGTCCAGCGCGGCGCAGACTTCGGGCAGCACCTGCTCATAGAGATAGCGCGCCGGGAAGTTAGTGGCGCGGTGATCGCCATTGAAGTTAATGTCGTAGGCCTTGATCGAGTTGGCGAGCTGATAGTCTTCGTTGTTGCCGGCCCAGATGGCCAGGCTGGGATGGTGGCGCAGCCGGAGCACGTTGGCCTCGGCCTCGGCGCGCACGCTGGCGGCAAAGGCGTCGTGCGCCGGATAGGAGCCGCAGGCGAACATGAAATCCTGCCAGACCAGCAGGCCCAACTCATCGCACCAATCGTAAAAGGCATCGTCTTCGTAGATGCCGCCGCCCCACACGCGCAGCATGGTCATGTT
>JAYTFQ010000809.1:0-8625 GCA_043734225.1 Anaerolineales bacterium
CGGTGGTTTTTCGCGAGGCGCTGCCGGTGTCGGCGGCGGGCAAGATTTTGAAACGCCAGCTGAAAGCGGAACTGTCACGACCAGGGGACCATCCTAAAGGAGACCTGCCATGAGTTCTATCCCGACCCTGCCCGGCATTACATCCAAGCTGGTCGACACGCCACGCCTGCGGCAGCATGTGCTGCTGAGCGGGCCAGAGGACGGCACGCCAGTGCTGTTTATTCACGGCAATGCCTCATCGGCCACGTTTTGGGAAGAGAGCATGCTGAAGCTGCCGGCCGGCTTCCGCGGCCTGGCGCTCGACTTGCGCGGCTATGGCGACACGGAGGACAAGCTGATCGACGCGACCCGAGGCTTCGGCGATTGGGCGGACGATGTGTTCGCGCTGCTGCGGGCGCTGGGCATCGCCCACACGCACGTTGTCGGCCACTCGCTGGGCGGCGGGCTGATTTTTACCTTGCTGGCCAACAACCCGGAACCGTTCCTATCGGCCACGCTGGTTGATCCCGGCTCGCCGTATGGCTTTGGCGGCACCAAGGATGCACAGGGCACGCCGTGCAATGCCGACTTTGCCGGCTCGGGCGGCGGGGTGGTGAACGCGGAGTTTCCCAAGCTGATCGCGGGCGGCGACCGCAGCAGCGACAATCCGCAGGCCTCGCCGCGCGTGGTGATGAACTCGTTCTATTGGAAGCCGCCTTTCCGGCCGGCGCGGGAGGAAGATCTGCTGTCGTCGGTGCTGAGCGAAAAGATCGGCCCGGACAAGTACCCAGGCGACTCGGTGGCCTCGGCCAACTGGCCGAACGTGGCGCCGGGGCGCTACGGCCCTATCAACGCCTCGTCGCCCAAATACGTGGGTGACACGGTGCAGCGCTTCATCGCCGCCATGCCCAAGCCGCCCATTTTGTGGGTGCGCGGCGCGGACGACATGATTGTGTCGGATAACTCATTCTTCGATCTGGGCACGCTGGGGCAATTGGGCTACGTGCCCGGCTGGCCAGGCGCCGAGCTGCACCCACCGCAGCCGATGGTGTCGCAAACGCGGGCGGTGCTGGATCGCTATGCCGGCCAGGGCGGGCAATACAGCGAGGTGGTCATCCCGAATACCGGCCACACGCCGTTTGTGGAAGAGCCGGATGAATTTGCAGCGCTGCTGGAGGCGCATTTCAGGGGGCGCTGATCCAAGAGCGAGACACGCACAACGGAAATCGGTCCGCAGGGACGTTCAGTTGAACGCCCCTACGGGCCGATTTCCGTTGTGGGTCAGTCGTTGCCGCCGGTCGCCTCAGCGATGGGGCGGCCGCTGCCGGCGCGCGGGCCTTTGCGCCGCGGCACCAGCAGTTGGGCGGCGGCGCGCAGGAAATGCCTGACCACCGGAATGCGGACGATGAGCAGCGCGGCAACCCCGGCGCCAAACTCCAGCGGCTGGCGGAGGTCGGCCTTGACCAGCCAAACGAAGTGGATGATCACCAGGATGATCGCCAGGTAGACCCACTTGTGCAGCCTGGTCCAGTTTTTACCCAGACGCTTTTGCCAGCCTTTAGTGGAGGTCAGCGCCAGTGGCAGCAGGATGAGAAAAGCGGCAAACCCCACCAGGGCATACCGCTTCTCAAAGATGGCTTCATAAAGCAGGCTGGGGTCGAAGTTGTAATCCAGCAGAAAAATGCAGAAGTGGGCCAGGACATACAAGAAAGCATACACGCCCAGCGGGCGGCGAACCTTGATGGCCTCGCGGAAACCAAAGATCGAGTTGAGCGGCGTGCAGCACAGCGAGAGCACCAGCAGCACCAGCGCCGTTTTGCCGGTGCGAAAGGTCAGCTCCTGGATCGGGTTGGCGGTCAGGTGATTGTGGGCCCCGTCCCAAATCATAACGGCCAGCGGCGCCAGCGCGCCCAGGTGGGCGATGATCTGGAGCCAGGAGAACTGAAAGCGGGGCCGCGGGGTCTTGACCATCAAACGTCGCCGGACGCCTAGTAATTGGCGTGCAGATCCAGGCCTTGATACAAGCCAGCCACCTCGGTGGAATAACCGTTGAAGGGCAGCGTGGCGCGGCGACTGAGCTCGCCAATGCGGCGCTCGGTGGCCTGCGACCAGCGGGGATGCGGCACAGCCGGGTTGACGTTGGCGAAAAAGCCGTATTCATCGGGCGCGGCGCTCATCCAGAGCGAGTCCGGCTGCACGTCCACCAGGTCGATCTTGGTGATGGCCTTGATGCCCTTGAAGCCGTATTTCCAGGGCACCACCAGGCGGATGGGGGCGCCATCCTGCGGCGGCAGCGGCTGGCCATAGAGGCCGGTGGCCATAAGGGTCAGGTCATTCATGGCCTCGTCGAGCCGCAGCCCTTCAACATACGGCCAGGTGTAAAAGCCTTCCTTCTGGCCAGGCAGCCGGTCGGGCGCGTAGATGGCCTCGAAGCGCACGTACTTCGCGGCGGAGGTGGGGTCCGCTTCCTTTAGCAATTGGGCCAGCGGAAAGCCCTGCCAGGGGATGACCATTGACCAGGCTTCCACACAGCGCAGGCGATAAATGCGTTCCTGCTGGGTGAACTTTTTAACCAAGTCCTCAACGGCATAGGTCTTGGGGTTGTTGACCAACCCGCCAACCGTAATGGTCCATGGGGAAGTGATAAAGCCCTTGGCCAGAGGCGCCACGGCGTCCTTGGCCGTCGAGAACTCGTAGTAATTGTTGTAGTTGGTGACGGCGTCGAAAGGCGTCAGCGCGGAGCCAAGCTCGTCCGTTTTGGAGCCGGAAGGCGCCACGACGGGACCGGGTGTGCCGCCCGTGGCGGCCGGTGCGCTGGGGCTGCAGGCCGCCAGCGCGGCCGCGCCCAGGCCGAGGCCCATGGCGGCCAGGAACTTGCGGCGCGAAAAATAGACGTGCGCGGGGGTGATTTCGGAAGCGTGAATTTTTACCATCGTTTGACCTGCCTTGTTTTCATTGCGCGACCGGCGACCGTGTTGAGCAGCCAGGCCGCACAGACAGCGTAATCCAACCTATTTATAGCGTAATTTTGAGTTCTTACGAAAACCTATCGGGCAAGTGAGGCCTGGATGGGAGGCGGCCGCCGGAGCAGCGGGCCTAGACGCGGGCCGCAAGCAGGCTGCGGAGCAACAACCCCACGCCGAGCGCGATTAAGAGCACTGGCGCGAACAGGCGTTCGTCCACCCGCCCCAGGTTGTCGAGCAGCCAGAACACCGCCAAAGACGACAGAACTGTCCCGGCCACCAGGCCGGCCCCCTGGCGCTCGGCCACGGCGCGCCCCAAGAGCAGCAGGCCCGCGCCCAGCACCGGCAGCGGCCACCACTGCCACAGACCAAGGGGGACCAGGTGAAAGTTGTTGAGCAGGAAAACAAGGCCCAACAAGACCAGCACCACACCCCACAACAAAGCGCCGCGATTTGCGCGTGGCATCATGCACTGGCTCCTGAGGCCGAGGACGATGCGGCCGACAACGTCCTTTCCATAACCCAGCAGGGCTCGTTCACCGCCTGCTGCAGGCCGTTGACATCTTGAAAATACCACACACCTGGGTCATCGGCAAAGGTGTGATAGCCGAGGCGCTCATACAACTGGCGGGCGCGCGGGTTCTCCTTGCCGGCAGCGATGACGGCGGTGCTGAAGCCGCGCGCGCGCAAGCTGGCCTCGGCCGCCTTGACCAGCCGCGTGCCGATGCCGCGCGCCTGATACTCGGGCCGCACGCGCAGCGAGTAAAGATAGCCGCGGCTGTAGCCATCAGCGTAGCGCCGCTCGCTGCTGGAGAGTTGAACGAACACTTGGCCAACGATCTGGCCGCCCATCAGGGCAACCAGCATGATGCGCTGCCCGCGCAGCGCGTCTTCGTAAGTCTGCTGAAAGACTTTGCGAAAGCGGGTGTAGCTGCCATCCCATTCCAGCGCGGGCAGCTCCGCCTCGCGGATCGGCCGGATGACCACTTTCTGCACATCCACGACATCGGTCACGCGTTACTCCACTCCCGTCCATTGGTGAATGAGCGCCAGCTCGCCGGCGCGGTCGGCCACGGCGCCATCCAGCCGGGCCGCGCGCAGGTCCCACAGCCAGCGGCGAAAATCCGGACCGGGCTTAAGCCCCAAGGCCAGGAGGTCATCACCCGTCAGCGCCGAACGAACAAAACGCCAGCGCGACAGATACTGTTGCAGCAGGGGCTGGATTTCCGGCCGCAGCACATAGGCGGCCACCACGGCCGCCTCGCTGAGCGGGTCGAGCTGTGCCACGACCTGACTGGCCGGTCCGCTCGCCAACCGCAAGTTCACAGCCGCCAAAACGGCTTCAACCAGGCGGCCATTGGCATCCAGGCGGGCCAGCGCCGCGCGCGCGTGGTCGGGCGCGGCGCCATCCAGCATCAGCGGCAAATAGAGCCAAAGCGGCTCAAGCGGATCGGCCAGATGCCAGTCGCCCACCGGAAGGGTGGGGATGGCGGCGGCCCGCAGGGCTTGGGCGTCGCCCCAGCGCAGCGCCGGATGGATAGCGGCCAACGCATCTAAAGCGTCCAGCCGGGCCAACATGGCCAGGGCATTGGGCTCGGCCAGGATCAGCTCCAGTTCGTGCCGCACGCGCGCGCTAGACAGGTCGGGGATGGCGGCCAGGGCAGCCGGCACCTGGGCCAACGTCTCACGCGCCAACTGAAAGCCAAAGCGCTGCTCGTAACGCGCGCCGCGGAACAGGCGCGTGGGGTCATCCTGCAGGCTCTGCGCGTGCAGCACGCGCACCTGGCCGGCGGCCAGATCATCCTGGCCCTGAAACGGGTCCAGGATGTCACCAAACAGCTCGCCATCCAAACGAATCGCCATGGCGTTGAACGTGAAGTCGCGCCGGCTGAGATCGGCCAGGATGGACGCGGCTGGGGTGACGGTGGGGAGCGCCGCGGGACGCGCGTAGGTCTCGGTGCGCGCGGTGGCAAAATCAATCGGCAGGCCGCGCGGATCCACCCAGGTGGCGGTGCCAAAGGCCGAGTGAACGGTCACCGCCCCGCCCTGCTGGCGCGCCAGGGCCTGCGCCAGGCGGGGCCCGGCGCGATCGTCGTTGTCGCCGCGCGCCTGGACCACCAGATCCAAGTCGCCCGGCTGGCGGCCCAGCACCAAATCGCGCGCCACGCCGCCCACCAGGTAAGTGGGCGCGCCCAATTCAGCCGCAATCTGCTGCACCTGCCGCAGCTGGGCCAACTGCCCGGCGGGGAGTGCCGCTTCCAGGGCAGCGCGAAACTCAATGACAGCCATAGCGTCGGAATTATACCCCTGCACATTTGCGCTTTGCGGGAGAGCCTCTATACTGGCCGGCATGAAAACGCGCTATTACGAGGCGGCCGGCGGGATTGTGGCGCACCACGGCCAACTGCTGCTGCTGCATAAGCACCGCCAGAATGAGTATGTTTTGCCTAAGGGCCACGTGGAAGCAGGCGAAACGCTCGAACAGACCGCGGTGCGGGAAACGCAGGAAGAGACCGGCTACGCGCATTTGAGGGTGCTGCATAACCTGGGCACCCGGCGGGCGGAGTTCGTCCACCAGGAACGGCTGACTATCCGCGACGAGACCTATTTCATCATGGCCCTGGTGGACGAGGCGCGAGTGGCCCCGAGTGACTATGATGACGCGCTGCATGACGCGGAGACCTTCCACCGAGTGTGGCTGCCGCTGGAGAGCGCCGCGGCGCGGCTGACCTTTGAGCCGGAGCGCACCTTCGTGGCGAACGCCGCGGAGTGGCTGCGCGCCAACCCGTTGCCGGCCGAAGCCTGACGCGCGACCAGGCCCGATGACAAGGATTATCGCGGTCGCCAACCAAAAGGGCGGCGTCGGCAAGACGACCACCACGGTCAACCTGGGGGCTGGCCTGGCAGAACGCGGCCGGTCGGTGTTGGTCGTCGATCTTGATCCCCAAGCCTCGCTAACCCTGGCCCTGGGCCAGCCGGCCGCAACTGGCGACGTTGACGGAATAACGATCCGAGATGTGATCCTGCGCGCGCTGCGCGGCGAGGCGCAGCCGTTTGAGGGCGCCATCCAGCAGACCCGCTCCGGCCTAGACCTGGTGCCAGCCTCAGTGGAGCTATCCGCGGCCGAAATTGATCTGGGGCGCGAGGCGCTGGGCATTTTCGCGCTGAAAGACGCTTTGGAGGCCCTGCCGAGGGCCTACGATTATGTGCTGATCGACTGCCCGCCTTCCCTGGGCATCCTGACTACGAATGCCCTGGCCGCGGCGGCAGGCGTGGTCATCCCACTGCAGGCCGACTATCTGGCGCTGCGCGGGGTGGAGCTGCTGCTGAACACGATTGCCAAGCTGCAGAAGCGGGCTAACCCGCAACTGGCGGTGTTGGCGGTGTTACTGACCCTGGCCGATCTGCGGACGCTGCATACGCGCGAGGTGATTGCCGCCGCTCACAGCGCTTTTGGCGAGCGGGTGCCTGTGCTGGAAACGGTGGTGCCGTACAGCGTGCGTTTGAAGGAGGCGCCGCTAGCGCAGGCCTCGGTTTTAGAGTATGCTACCGACAGTCCGGCCGCGGACGCTTATCGCCGGCTGGCACAAGCCATTGATCCATGAAGCGGGCCACCTTAATTGCCTACCCGACCACGCCGGCGGCGCCGCCGGCCGATCTGACTGACCGCCTGCTGGCGAGTCAGCCGGAGGCCGCGAGCGCCAAACGCGAGCGCAAGCCAGCGGCGGCCAGGCGCGCCAACCGCCAGACCGCTGCGCCAGCGCCGGAGCCCAGCGCAAGCGCGCCGGCGGCCAGCGCGCTCGACGAGGCGCTGGCGGCGGTGGAGTCGGCCAGTGAGGCACTGCGGCAGGCCAGCCAGCAGGCGCCGGCGCGGTACGATGTGGCGCTGCACTATCGGCTGGATGCGCTGGCCCATCACTTGCAACAGGTGAGAGAGTTTGTCACGGCAGTATGTGGATCCTGACCATTCGTTCCGCGCTGGACGAACCTTACGAGCATATCCTTAAGCCGGGCCGCGCCGCCATCGGGCGCAAGGCCGATAGCGATGTGACCATCCCCGAGGAATCGGCCTCGCGCCGCCACGCCGAACTGACATTGAATGCCGAGGGCAACACCCTGGTGGTGCGCGATCTGGGCAGCACCAACGGCACATTCGTCAATCGTGAACGCATCAACCAGCCGCGCCGGCTGCTGAACGGCGACGAAATCCGAATTGGCCAGCACGTGATCAGCGTGGACCAGCGCGACACGCGCCCCAAGGCCGACAGCGCCAGCTCAGTGCCGGGCACCAGCCCGCTGACCCGCGATCTGCTGCTCGAGTCGCTGGACCGGCACGCGGTACTGCTGTCGGAGGTGGCCGAGCGCCTGACCACGGTGCTGGACCTGGACACAGCGCTGCGCGAGGTGTCGCTGTTGATGCGCCGGTCCATGGGCGCCGACAAATGCGACGTTATCCTGGCGGATCGCTTCAACCGGCTATCCGAACTCGGCTTCCCAACCTCCATTGCCCAAATGGCCATCGAGCAGCGCTCGGCTGTCATTCTGCCCAACGTGGCGGCGCAGAGCGACGGCACCGTGGCCCAAAGCGCCATCCTGCTGCGCATTCGCTCGGCGCTGTGCGTGCCGGTGCTGAGCGGCGACGAGGTGGTGGCGCTGATCTATGTGTATAAGACTGGCCCGCTGGCGCGACCCTTCGACCATCGCGATCTGCAACTGGCCGTGGCCATCAGCCACCAGGCGGCGATGACCATTCAGCGAGCGCGGCTGCTGCGGCGCGTGCGCAAGGAGCAGCGCATCCGGGAATTGCTGTCGCGCTTCCTGGCCCCCAACCAGGCCGATAACTTGATGCAGGACTACCTGAAGAGCGGGCGCCTGCCGGAAGTGACGGAACAGCATCTGACCGCACTGTTCGTCGACATTCAGGGCTCGACCGAGCTGGCCGAGCGGCTGGGCGCGGCGGCGTTCAGCCAACTGCTGTCGAAGTATTACACCGATATGACCCAGATCGTTTTCGATCATGGCGGCCTGATGCATCAATACATGGGCGACGGCCTGATCGCGATTTTTGGGGTGTTCGGCGTGACCGAGGGCGAGCGGCGCGCGGTGCAGGCTGGCCTGGCCATGCTGCAGCGCCAGAAGAACATCGAAGCCGACGGCGAGCACGTGGCGATTGGGGTGGGGGTTAATAGCGGCCCAATGATGGCGGGCTATCTCGAAATTCAGGACCGGATCGAATTCAGCGTGCTGGGCGACACGGTGAATGTGTGCCAGCGGCTGGAGGCCCTGGCGCGGCCCGACCGGCTGCTGATCGGCCCGGCCACGTATCAGGCGGTGGTGGGCCAGTTCAAAATCGAGACAGTGGGCCCCACGGAAGTGAAAGGGCGCACGCGCCCAGTGGATACCTACGAAGTTTTCTCCGCAGAATTGTCACCGACCACTTAACGCATTTCCTGGATAAAGGGCTCCCAGGCGCCGCAGTTCAGCCCCGCCTTCAGCCGATAGTAGTAATCGCGCGCAATGTCACCCTGCTGTTCCGGGTTGAACTGCGCCAGACGCCGGCCCTGGGAGTGCGCCGCGAGCAAGGCAGCCTCGGTGCTAGGGTAAGCGGCCTGATAGTTGTAGGCCTGACGACCAAGGCGCACCTGGACTGCCACGGCCGACGCCAGGTAGCCCCAGCCCTCCT
>JAYTFQ010000810.1:0-17243 GCA_043734225.1 Anaerolineales bacterium
TGCTGCTGCAGGCGCCCGAAGCGCAGTCCCGCCTCGTCGTAGGTCGCGAACGGCTCAGGCGCATGCCGGCCGCCCGACATATTGAGCACGGCCAGCCCATCTTCGTCGCCGCTTTCCCGTCGATAGAGCGCGTCGACCCCTAGCAGGGCGGTGGTCACCTGCTCGGCGTACGCCAACGTCTGCGCGCTAATCACGGGCCGCTTCCTTTTCCATTTCTTGCGCAATCAGCGTGACCGGGATGGACCCGTAGGAGAGAAACTTATCGTGGAATTCTCTCAAGCTAAATCGGCTCCCCAGCCGGGCCGCCATGTCGCGGCGCAGGCGCTGGATGCGGTCGCTGCCCAGCAGGTAGATGACGGCTGCGCCGGGGAACATGCTGTTCTTGACGGCCTCATTGTGGGCAGCCACCGGGCTCATGCCAGTGCGCTCCTGGTAGAACCGGGCGGCGTCTTCCAGGCTGAAACGGCCCTGGTGCAGTCGGACGTCCACGACCGCCCTGGCGCAAAACCGCCGCCGGGATTGGTATTCGGAATAGTATTCCAGCGGCGTCAAAAATCCCGTTTCCTGTATAAGGTCGGTCGCGTAGACGGCCCAGCCTTCGGCCATGGTGGCCCCGCAGAACATGGCAATCCGGGAGGCGCAGTCCACCGCCGCCACCTGCCCGATGCGCGAACTGGCCCGATACGCGTTCCAGTTCTGGATGTGGTGGCCAAGCCCGCCATGATGGACCACGTGGTTGGTCTTGATGACGCTGTCGTTGTTGGCCCGCAGCAGCGCCCGCTGCTCAGCCGGCGGGAGGCTGGCTTCAATCGGCGTGATCAAATAGTCATGGACCGGCGGGCGGTTGAAGGCGGCCGGGGCCCGGTAGAACAGGAAATAAAGGTACGGGGCCGCCTGGCGCGCCCAGGCCGGCTGCGGCACATAGCGGATCGGGAAATCGGGCCAGGTCAGCAGATCATGCGCCCGGGAGGCCGCGCGCGAGGCGTCCCATAGTTCGCTATAGCGTCCGGGGTAGCCTTCAGTGGTGGGGTGCAGGTCGTCCAGCGCCGCCAGCGCCGCTTCGGGGGAAGCTGCGCCGAAGTCGATGGCGTGCTGGATCAGATAAGCCTGGGCCGCCTGCAACTCCTGCTCAGCCAACGCGGCGATCTCGTCGGCGCTCAGGTCGAGGCAATGGCCCTGTTTCAGCAGCAGGTCAAAGGCCTGCTCCCCGCAGGCGGTGGTCTGGGTGGGGTGGGCCAGCAGGTCTGTCTCCAGGTAGGTCTTAATCTCGCGGAAGGCCGTCGCCGCCCGGTCTGCCGCCGCTCGAAGACGGCTATCCTGGAGGCCTTCGGCCTGGACAATCAAGTCGAAGCCCTCGCCCAAAAAGGCCAACGCGCCGTCGCACTCCCGCATGGCGCGTTCGGTCCAGGCCGGTGGCGCGGCCCGCACGTTGGACTGGCCCTGCTGCAGGAATTGAGGCAGGGCGGCCAGGCGCGCCGCCGCGGCTTCCAGCCGCTCGGCGAGCGGCGCAAACGGCGTAAGGAACAGTGAAATGAGTCCGAAGATCGCTTCGCCGGTGTACGTGCTGGGGTTCCCGGCTTGAAAATGGGACGAGCGGTATTCCCAGTCCTGGATTTTGAGAAAGCCTTCCGCCAACCGCCGGTCAATGCTCTCGGTCACGGACAGCGATTCCGCCGGCAGCGATTTTAGCCGGGCCAACAGAGTCCCCATCTCGGCCAGGGTATCGCCGGCGCCGTTGTCGGAATAGTCGGGCAGCCGGTCATCATAGGTATGAACGCCAATGAACGTCGCATTCACCGGGCGCCGGCGGTAGTAGTGATCAAAAAAGTCGTTGAGCCAGGCGGTAAAGGCGGGCGCGTCCGTAGACATGGGCGGCTACTTCAGCGGCAGGTCGACCCACCGCCGCTCCTGGAACGACTGCTCGACGGCATTGATGGTTTCTTGGACGCGGGCGCCGTCAAAGAAGTTGCCCTGATTGCGTGCCCCGCCCGCGTGGATCTCATCGATGAAATCCTTAATCAGGTTGGCGTAAAACAGCGACCGCCAGGACTCGCGCGGATGGCCGCCGGTGGGATAGAACTTCTGTGGAATCTCCAGCTCTTTGAACTCCACCTCGTTGGGGCGCGCCACCTTGATCGTCTCGGCGACGCCGAATTCCTCAACCAGCCGGCAGATAATGGCGCCCTTCTCGCCGTACAGGCGTACTTCGATGCCCGGGTAGTTGCCAATCGTCACAAAGCTGGTCTGGACTGATCCGATGGCGCCGTTGGTGTATTCCATGAGGTAGATATCGCCATCATCGATATTGACCCGCATCATTTTCCCGGTATCGCGCACCATCCGGTTCGGAACAAAGTTCCGCAGGGTGCCCACGACCCGCGTGTAGTCAGATTGGACCCACCAGCGGCTGATGTCGATGACCGGCGCGCCATAGCCTTCGAGTGATGAAGTTTGCAGGACGTTCGGGTCGGCCTTCAAATTCACCTGGCGCAGGGGGTTCATGGGGTCCAAAAACTGCGAATTCTGCTCATAGGCATTGAAGATGAACGGGGTTCCGACGAACCCGTCCTGGATCATCGACCAGGCATACTGGACGCCGGGGCTGTAGCGAAAGGTGAAGCCGAGCTTGGTCTTCAGGCCCTTGGCCTGGGCGAGCTCGGCCGCTTTCTGGGTGTCGCGGAAATCATAAGCGACCGGTTTCTCGCACAAGACGTGCTTGCCGGCTTCCAGCGCGGACCAGGCCAGCTCAAAATGGGTGTCGGAGGGCGTGCACACGTCGACCACGTCGATATCGGTCCGGGCCACGACAGCGCGCCAATCGTCGCTGGTCTCGGGGATGCCGAGCAATCGGCCCATTTCATCGGCGCGTTCCTTGAGCGGGTCGCACAGGACCACCACCTCACTGCGCGGGTCACGCTGCCAGCCGGGGATGTGCGCCGATTTGGCCCAGTTGCCGGCGCCGAGCACCGCCACCCTCAGTTTGCTATTCTGCATTTTGTGAGGTTCCTATATGGGCTCGCTGACATTCCAGCGCTCAAGCAGGTCTTTCAAAGCATCCGTGATGTGCAGCTCCATGACGCGGGCGGCTTCGTCGGCGTTTCGGTTTTTGATCAATTCATAAAAGGGAATGTGCGAATCGGCCAAATCGATCAGATCGGGATAGCTGTGGTGGCGAAAGAAGAGCACCCGGCGCACATGGATTTTGATCGTGGACCATATCTGGATCAAATAGCTGTTACCAGACAAATCGACGAAGAAATCGTGGATCTCAAAATCGAGCCGCACCACTTCGTCGGTTTCGCCCCGTCGGGCTGCGGCCTGGATCTCGTCGATGAGGTGGAGAATCTTGTTGACATCCTCGGGCGTGCAGCATTCGACTGCCCGCCGCACCGCGTATCCCTCCAGAATCGCCCTGACATGATACAAATCCTGGATGGTCGTTTTATCGAGCGACGTTACAAAGGTGCCCCGGTGGGGGATGTTCTTAACCAGATGTTCTTTTTCCAGGTTGTTGATGGCAGCCCGCACAGGCCCGCGTGAGACCCCGAACTGAGCCGCCACTTTAACCTGGTTGAGTTGGCTTCCGGCCGAAAAGTAACCTTGCAGGATGGCTTCACGCAGGCGGTCCAGCACCTGCGCTTCCATGGTCATCGGCGGGATATTTTCTAGTGGACTGGTCACTCTGCAATCCTCAAAGGAGCCTCAGTTGCGTTCTGGCGCCGGCACGCGGAGCTATGCCAGTTATGCCAGCCAGGCCAGCGATCACCTGATCCCCCACTGATCCTGACAGCAATTCGCCGAGTTGAGTGTAGACTGTCAACAGTAGACAGTGGAGATATTGCTACTTAATCCACCGTTTGTCAATCCGGAATATGGTAGATCGTGCAGTTTCTGTCTGTTCGCCCGGAGCACCAATCAGCGGACCTTTGGTCAATGACCAAATGCTCTATTTTCAGAGATTCCGGCTTCAATCGGCAATAGAATAAGCACGCGGCTGCCCCCGCTCCCGCTGATAGAGTGGTCATCGACATTCACAGCTAAGCCCGAAGGCATAATCCGCTTTCCCCCAACAGAGTAGCCCGGATTCCGCGTTCCCCCTCCAAAAATCGCGCGAAATTCGCGCGAATCTAGTTTCAAGGACAATTCGCACGGTCTTCGTACGGCAGTTGTTGGAAAGTGCCGTCGCGGCGGGAATCGGCGATGTCGCCGTCACCCTTCGGCGTGTCAAATGCAAACGGCTCGTGCACGTCTCGATCACCACATCCAGGCCCTTTGCAGTCATCTCGCTGCTTAGCCTAAGCTGCTGCCGGCATCCCCACCTCCGCCAACCAGATCGTCGCCAGATCAGGGTCGTCCTCCCCGCCTTGTAGTGGAAAGCTCAGGCCGATGCGACGTAACGCCGTGTTTGCTTGCTCAATGACAAAATGCCAACCGGACTTCTGGTGAGCCCGGCCATGAGCCACGGCGGGCCGTTCCCCGCCACCGGCCACCCTGGTTTCACCGCCGTCGGCATCCCCGGCAGCTTATTACGCTTCGCCGCGCTGCACAGCTATGACAACGTGCGCGAGCCGCGCCTGCCGGCCGAGCTGCGGGATAAGAACCCAAATGGAACGATGTGGCGCAAGATTGATGGGGAGTGGACGCGGGGAGACGTGCCGATATCGGGTTGACCGCCGGCTGCTTTCTCCTCAGCGACGGACGGGAGTCACCCCATGCTGGCGAGTCAGGCCACGCCGCCTGGTGCGGATTCGGCTCACCCGGCTCGCGCTGACGCCGTCAGGAGCGTGGACGGCTGTATTTGGGCTGAACGCCAGACGGGCGCCCGGATGCACGGTCAGTCGCCGAATCGCTCCTCGCGCCTTGAGTAGACTGTCTTGGCAGCTTCCGCTCGGTAAATTCCACACTCAGATTCTTCCCGAGCGCCGCCGCGGCGCGCCCCAGCGTTGCCAATGTGATGGAGGTGTTGCTGGGATCGAGGAGACGTTCCACCGCCGCGCGGCTGGTCTTCATCCGGTTGGCCATTTCGGTCTTACTCAACCGGCGCTGCTTCATTTCCTGCTCAACCTGGAAGGCCAACACCCGCTTGACCGCCGCTGCTTCGACCCCCTCGAGCAGCTTTTCTTCATGCAGAAAATCATCAAAATTGCTGCCGATGTATGACTTATTCACTATCCTACTCCTTATACAACTCAGCCAGGCGCTGTCGCGCGGTTTTCATGTCGCCGGGCGGCGTCCTTTGGGCCTTTTTCACAAAGCCGTGCAGCAATATCATCAGGCTGCCGTCAACGGTAAAAATAACTCGCGCGATGCCCGCGTTCAAATGGGAGCGAACTTCCCACAGACCGGGTGACAGTTTGCGGATCAGCGGCATCCCAAGCGGCCAGCCGAACTGGGCCGTCTTGATGTCCTCTCCGATTGCCTTTCGGTTGGCGCGCGGTAGGCCCTTTAGCCATTCCCGCACCGGTTCATGACCTGCGGCGGTGCGGTAAAAAACGACGCGAAGAATTGGCTGGCGCTGGACCACATGTGTCATTGTACCAAAAATGGTACGGCTGTCAAGGCAATGCCACGCCCATTGTAGCGATCTGGTCCGCCTGCGCCAGGCGAATTTCGCGAGCCGACTGAATAGCCCACTAATCATTATCGAGTGGTTTCGGCGCGGGACTCTATTCAAACCACGCCGCTGCCGGCATCCCCACCTCCGCCAACCAGATCGTCGCCAGATCAGGGTCGTCCTCCCCGCCTTGTAGTGGAAAGCTCAGGCCGACGCGACGTAACGCCGTGTTTGCTTTTGCTCAATGACAAAATGCCAACCGGACTTCTGGTGAGCCCGGCCATGAGCCACGGCGGGCCGTTCCCCGCCACCGGCCATCCCGGCTTCACTGCCGTCGGCATCCCGGGCAGCCTGCTGCGCTTCGCCGTGCTGCACAGCTACGACGACGTGCGCGAGCCGCGCTTGCCGGCCGAGCTACGCGACAAGAACCCAAATGGAACGATGTGGCGCAAGATTGATGGGGAGTGGACGCGGGGCGATGTCCGGGTGAGGGCTGGGTGACGCGCCGCAATTCCTCGCCACGTGGGCTGTCAATGGCGGACGACCTCTGCAGCGCCACCCTTCGAGTACGCCTGCCAGACCATGCATTTACCTGCGCCAATGGGACGGCGCTCGTCGCGCGCCTGGCTTAGGAATATCGAGCGGCACTGTTCGTCTGCCAGGCCGGCTCCGGAAGATGTCGGCCTATTCTGGCCGAAAGCAATCGAGGCTGAGGCGCGCTACTTGAACACGAGTGCCAGCGCGGCCAGCAGCGGCTCGGTGTGAGCACGCACCGCCTCATCCAATTCCAGGTGAATAAACAATCCGGCGCGCATGTGCTGCGATTGAACATTGGTTTCCCCGCACAAAGCGGTCCACGATTTGCCATCACACACGCCAACTGTGAGGCCGTTGGCGGTCAACGCTTGCGCCAAACGATCTAACATTTCGGTCATGGTGCCCAGGTCGTGGCTGAGGATGATCTGCGGATAACCGGGGTGCTTGCTGGCCGCAAAGCCATGAATCTGCAGGACAATCGGCGAGCCGGAAGCAGTCAGGGCCAGGTGCATGGCCTGGAAGATCGATTGGGTGGTGTGGGCGGCATCGGCCGAGCCATCCGCATTGGCGTCGCGATGCGCGCCGGCAATCAACAGCGCGCGCGCCTGGAGTGCGCGATAAACGGCCAGGGCCACACCTGGCGTGCCGGCGTCGGCCAGGGGATGCGGCGCCTCAATGATGAGCGCGTTGGCTGGTTCCGCGCGCAGGACGTATAGGCCCCAGCCCTTGCGGATCGGCTTCACCTCGCGCAGTATCCAGTCAGCGGCACCCTGGTCGCCGCGGTCAGAATAGGCCAACAATTCATAGCTGTTGGCCGCGGCCAGCGCGCCGGCGCGGGCGATGTCCTGGTTCAAAAGGCGTGCGGCCAGCGCGGCCCAGGCCGCCTGGTCGGCCTGGGATGGAACCACGAACCGCCCACTGCCTGCGCCGGGCATAATGGCCTCGAGCGAGGTGACCTGATTGGCCAGGTCGCCCCGCAGCGCGCGCGGCGGCGCCAATACATCGGTTGGCGTGGGCGCGCTGGTGGCCGTCAACACCACGGTTGGCGTGAGCGCCACGACGGCCGTCGGGGTCGTTCGAGCGGCCCCGGGCGCGGCACAGCCCGCGGCGACACCCAGGGCCAAAAGCCCGGCCAGCACCCGGCGGGCCGCCGGGCGCTTTTGTGGGCGCACCACGACGCCAATGGAAGCGGTAACGGTGGACTCGCACATGGCAGTCTTGGTCGGCTAAGCCAACAGCAACAGGTCGGCGCCCTTGATGGTAACGAACACAATCAGCGTGGCCAGCGCCGCGCCCAGCAACGTCTTGGGCAGGCCCTGCCGCTCGCCGTCGTTGGCAATCAGGGCTGCGATCATGGGGCTGATGATGCTGAAGCCGGCGAAGGGTATGAAGGTGTTATGGGTGGCTCCGGCTATCGCCACCTCCAGCGCCCAGGTGAAAACCAGTCCGGTGAGCACCATCAGCGCAAACTTGGTGCGGCCGAAGATCGGCGTATGGCGCATGAGAACGCGCGTGACGAAATAGAAAACCAGCACCCCGACCGCGACAATGAACACCAGGTGCAAGGGCTGCAGCACGAATAGGGCGGCATAGGCGGCGGTCAAGAAACCGCCGCTGCGCAGGCCGGTCCATTCAAACATCAGCGCGCTGACGATGACACTGAGGATGGCAGCCGGGATCAGCAGCGCCGTGTGATAGGAATAAATAATGGTCTTATCGTTAAAGGCGATGCTGTTCCAGTTGATCGGCAGGTTGCTTTTGATGGCCAGAACGTTTTGAAATAGCAGAAAGGTCAGCGCGACGGTCACCAGCACGGTGAAGAGCGTCGGACGCAGTCCCTGTCGTTCCACGTCCTGCGCGATCAGGCCGGGGATGACAAAACCGATGCCAAACAAACCCTCCATCCAGGGCAGGGTGGGCAGGCTGTAAAACGCAATCGCGCCCGTTACCAATTGCAGCGCCATGCCCACCAGCACCATCACCACCAGGCGCCGCCGGCCGTACAGGAACATACGCCGGGCGATAACCCGGTCGACGATAAAGAAGGTCGCCACCGCGATTAGGATCGTTGTCACGAGGTAGAGCGGGCGCGTGACAAACAATGCCAGGTAAGCGGCCACCACGGCGGCGCCGCCTGTCAGCCGCCAGCGCTCGTAAATCAAGATGCTCACAATCAGGCCGATGGCCAGCGCCATGCGCACATCTTCGGGTGAAAAGCCGTAGTTATGCATGCGAGGTCTCGAAGCGCTGGCGGCGCTGGTAGCCAACGTCGCGCCAGCCCTGATCGTACCCGGCGTCTGTCTCGCGGCCGGCGGCCAGGCCCTCGAAATGGGACATCATCATCTCGGCTTGCGGCGTATGGATATTCACGAACCCCACCAGCAGCGCGTCGTGCTCGTCAGGGATCATGGCCGCAATGGCGTCGAGTATCTGCTCCAGCCCCGGGTTGGCGCTGAAACCCAAGTTCACAATCCGGTCGCGCGGAAAACCATTGTCCAGCACGCGCTGAGTTACCAGCGACTCGTACGCCCCAAACGTAATCAGCCAATCGAAACGCAGATCTTTGACGGCCACGTCGCCAAACTGCTCGGCGCGGCGCTCGCGGTCGTAACGATTGTTCAGGATGCCGATCTTGACCGTGGTTGGCGTGCAGTTGGCTTCCAGCACCTGCATGCTGATCATCATGGACTCGCGGTCGTTGACCGCGAACAAATTAGCCCAAATGACAGGTTTGCCGCGCACCCGCGCGCGCTGCAGCCGGACCACGCCCACGTCGCCGCGCGCCTGGACCATGCCGCGCATGGCGCTGGCGCGCTCGATGCCCAGCAGTTCGGCCACGGCCAGCCCAATCGCGATGTTGTCCTTGAACGACAGATAATCAAAACCGGCCACTTCGTCGTCGCGCACCTGGGCCGGATCGGCCACGATCAAGCGCGAACCGCGCTTTTCGGCCTCGCGCCGGAGCACGGCCTGCAGGTCGGCGCGCGGCTCGGCGGTAATCAGGACGCCGTTGCTGGGGCACATGTGGGCCATGCTGGCCGCAATCTCCAGCAGGGTCTCGCCCATCACGTCCTGGTGATCTTCGCGCACATTGGTGATCACGCCGATATGCGCCTGGATGACCATCTGCTCGGCCCATTCCTGGTACTTCGGCTGCAGCGCCATGCATTCCACCACCAGGGCCTCGGCTCCGATGGGTTCCCAGGCGGCAATCACGTCTTGCTGCTCTTTGACGTTGACGGCGCCGGTGCGCGGCAATGGCACATCCGCGCCGTCGAGATTGATCGTCACCGCCGCCGAGCCCGTGGTCTTGGCCAGCGTCTTATAGCCCGCTTCGCGCAGCACCCCGGCAATCAGGCGCGTGACCGTGCTCTTGCCGCGGATGCCGTTCACATGCACCCGAATCTTGTATTGACTCAAACGGCGCTCGTGGGTGGCCTGGCGCGCCCACCAGTAGGCCACAAACAAAACGAAAACGATCACGGTCAGGCCGAGTTCAAACATCCAGCGCCGCCTTGGCCCGCGCCAGTAGGGCCGCGCCCGTTTCGGTTTGGCCGTTGAGCGACACGGCGCCGGCGCGCACGGCCCCCCACTGCGCCAACGGCCGACCCAAGGATTTATCCGAGGCGGCCCGCGGCGTGGGGAAGTAGACTTCCTGCGCCAAACGCTGCCGCAGGTCGGCCAGGGACTGTTGGGCCTGATCGGCGGTATATTCCGGCAAGATTAGCAGCACCTGGTCGCCGCCGGCATGGGCCACAATGGCCGGGGACGGCGCGCTGGCGCGTGCCACGCGAATGACGGCCTGCAAAGCGCCAACGCGCTGCGCGCGATCATGGCTGGGCGCCTCTGGTCCTGGCACCAGTTCCAGCAGCAGCAGCGACAACGGCCGCTCGAAACGCGCCGCGCGCAGGGCCTCTTCGTCCAGGCGCGTCTTGGCCCACTCCGGCTGGAGTGTGTCAAACGTGGCGTCGCGCACGCTGAGCGCCTCGGATTGGGCCAGCCAGTGGTCGGCCTCCTGGCGCAGCCGGTTCAACCCGCCGGATAGCCCGCCGGCCAGTGGCCCCAAGAGCATTAGCGCTCCCAGCTCGGTGCCAATATTGAAGATACGGTTCTCGCGCAGGTAGATGCCAGCGTAGTTATTGAACAGGACCACGGCAAATACGCTCAGGGCGGAAGCTGCCAGGCCGCCCCAGATATTGGTCATCAAGCCAGCCACGATCATGACCGCCTCGAGCGCCAAATACGCCAGAGCCACTTCGAGCGGATTGACCGACAAGACCAACAAGGCCGTGACGATGGTCAGCACGGTCAGGGCGATGGCCCAGGCCCGCGCCTGGGCCGCCTTACTCAGTCGCATTCTTGGACTCCTGGGCCTGCCGCCCTCGCCGCCGGGCGGCATAGATGCCCAGGCCGGTGATCGTGACGGTGACGCCTAACAGGATGGCGGCCAGCCCACCACGGGCCTGGACGGAGAGCGGCGCGCCGGCGAGCTGCCCAATGGTCAGGCCATCGATTTGGCCCTGGCGCGCGACCGCGACATTCCCCGAGGCTTTCAGGCGCTGCCCAAAGGTTGGCATGGCGCCAACCGCCAGGGCGAGCGCCGGATCGGTATAGCCTGCCACCACCAGCCAGGCGCTGCCTGAACCATCCACTGCGGGCAAGATTTCGAGATAGCCAGCCAGGTTTTCGGCCTCGCCCGGCAACAAGGCCCGCCCACCCGCCGGCTGGATGGCGCCGTTCCGGCGCGTGAGCGGTTGCGGCAGAAGCGGGTCGGCGCTGGCCAGCAGGCTGTGCCGTTCGGGCGGGCCAATAAGGATGGCATTCAGACCTTTGGGCACGGCCGCGCCGGCGGTGAGCGCTTGCGGGCGCAATCCGTCCGCGGTCGCCGTGTAGGTGCCCAGCTTGGCCGCCAATTTGACCATGGCCGTCAGGTCGGCGGTCGTGGGCTGGTCCGGCAGGACAAACACATTCCCGCTTAAATCTTCGGGCAAGACAAAGGCCGAAGGCAGAAAGTGCGTATCAATCGGCGGCGTGCTGGCCACATGCGCCAGGTTGATGAGCGAGGTAGGCAGCACGGCGGCCCAGGCTTCTTCCAGGTAGCGGTACTGGCAATCTTCCTTGGGCACATGCAAGTCAAACGCCAGGTGCAGCCAGTTGCGGCCCGGATGCATTTTACGCGGCGACAGACTAATGCTGAGGTGCCCGGCGCTGTCATTTTGATGATCCAGGGATGATTGGGCCGCCAGGAAACCGTTGACGAAGATCTTGAGCCGCGAGTTGGCCGAAGACAGCCCGTGCGCATGCGTGAAATACAGCTCGACGCGCGCGTCTTCGGTCAGCTTCCAGTCGTAAGGCACGTCCATTGGATAGTACAGGTCATGCACCCCCAGGCCGCGCAACTGTGGCGTCGGGTCACCCAACTCGGCCAGGGTGGCCCGTGTGGGACTCTCGACTGGCGCCTGGACGGCAACCTCGACCGGGTCGACGTGCGTCCCGCTCAACAGCGGCTGCGATGATTGGGTGGACAACAGGGCCGCCGAGCGCGCCAACCCGGCCGCATCCGCGCCCGATACCACCAGCAGCAAGCGGTTGGGGTTATAGGGCGAAACCGATTCGGTCACGCCGGGCGCCGCGCCCTGTGCCAGGCGATTGCGGCCAGCCTGGTCAATAACAATCAGATGGGCCGCCGCGGCCTGGGCATCGGTCAAATGGTCGAGGGTGAGCGACTGCAGCGGTGGGTTCTGCCAATGCGCGGCCCGGCCGAGCGCGGCGGCAATCTGCGCCGCCGCGCTCAACTCGGCGGCAGCGGGTTGGGGCGCCAAGACCAGCAGGACCGCCGGACCGCCCAGAGCGGAAACCGTAGTGAAGGGCGCCGGAAATTCGGCCAGGTTGGGCGTCAGGGGCGTGTCGATTCCGGCCAGATCAAGCGCGGTGTTGGCCAGCACCTGCGCCCACAGACTGGGGTTATTGCGATCGGCGCAGCCGGTATCGAACAAGCGCAGCTTAAAACGGAAACGCAGCTCGTTATCCCCGCTGCGCAGCGCGGCCACCGGCAGCGCCAGGTCCACCTCGGTCTGGGCGGCATTGTCCGAGGTCAGCGGCAGGTTGGCCACCGGCTCATTGTTGAGCGACACCGTCAAGTCGGAAAGCGCCGGCAGAAGCGCCGGGTCGTGTGCCAGATGCAGATGCAGCGTTCCCTGCCGGATGCTCACCCCAGCCGGCAAGGGGAAACGGACCAGCGCCTGATCGAACACAGCCCGAATGGTGATATCCGCGACTCCCAGGTCGGCCAGAGTAAAGTTGAAGGCGGTGGCTGGTGAGCCGGGCGCCATCGCCAGCGCGGCCCGTGGGCCGAACATTAGGGCCATCAAAAAAACCCCACGAGCGAACTTCAAGGGCATGGTTCTCATGGCGCGCCGGCGGCAGTGCTCCAGGGGAGGCGGCTACCAGTGCCGCCGGCGCAATGCGCGCTGCGCCAGATCGGCCAGGTGGGTGCCGGGCGCCAGGTAAAGCACGCGCTGCCAATCGGCCCGGGCCTCGGGCACCTGGCCAGACTTGCGGTAAGCCAGTCCGCGATAGTAGAACGCCCAGGCCCGGTTCGGATCGTTGGTCACGACGATGCTCAGGCGCGCCACGGCCTCCGCGTACTGGCCGTTCTTGTATGCTAGAGTGCCAAGCCAATAGTTGGCGCCGGTATGCTGGGGGGCCAGGGTCAGCAATTGATTCAGATCGGCCACCGCGTGATTCACGTCGCCGAGGGTGATGTACAGCCGCCCGCGCGCGTAAAGCGCCCCCGTATCCGCCGGGCGCAGCGCCAGTGCCTGAGACAGGTCGGCCAGGGCTTCGGGCAGCCGGCCAGACTTCTGCTCGATCAGTCCGCGATAGAAATAGGCGGAGGCCGTTTGGGGCGCGAGCTGCAGGGCGCTGTCAAAATCCGGGCCGGCCTGGTCAAACTGGCCCAGGTGATATTCCGCCAGGCCGCGGAACAAGTAGGCTGTGGCCAGTTTGGGATTGATGCGCAGGGTGGCGGCAAAGTCCTGGCGCGCCAGCTCATACTGGCCCAGGTGATACTCGGCCAGGCCGCGCTGATTGTACAGGCGCAAGAGCGTGGGATCCGCCTTCAGGGCGCGCGAGAAGCTCGATGCCGCCAGCTGATATTGGCCCAGATGGTAAGCTGCCAGGCCGCGATATTCGTATGCGTGGGCGGTGATGTACCCGGCTTTGATGGCCGAGTCGAAACTGGCCAGGGCCGCGCCATAGGCGTGGGTGGCGTATTGTGCCTGGCCCAGCGCATAACGCTGCGAAGCGGTTGGCGTCATGCCCTGCAAGGCGGTCTGAATATCGACCAGGGCGGCGCGGGGCTGGCCGGTGTGATACTCGGCCAATCCCAGGTAGTAGCGCGCCGCGGGCGCCTGCGGCGCGGCGGCCGCGACCACGGCCTGGAAATCGGCCATCGCCGTGGAATACTGGCGCGCGTGATAGGCCGCCAGTCCGCGCTGGAAGCGCTGAGCGGCGCTGGGGGTGCCGAGCGCCAGCGCCGCATTGAAATCGGCCAGTGCCAGGTCATATTGCCCCAGGCGGTACTCCGCCAGGCCGCGCTGATAGCGTTGCCCCGCGCTGGGGGTCGTGTTGCTCAGGGCGGCGTTGAAATCGGCGGCGGCGGGCGCGTATTGCCCGAGCTTGTATTCCACCAGGCCGCGCTGGTAGAGCTGGCCAGCGGTCGGGGTGGTGTTTTGCAGAGCGGCGTTGATATCCGCGGCCGCCAACGCATACTGGCCAAGCCGGTACTCCACCAGGCCGCGCTGGAATGATTGCGGCCGGGTGGGCGTGACGTTTTTTAGAGCGGCGTTAATATCGGCGGCGGCCTGGGGATATAACTGCTGCCGATATTCCACCAGCCCGCGCACATACAACTGCGCCTGGCTGGGGGTAATGTTGTTCAGCGCCGTCGCCAATTGACCGGCGGCGCCGGTGTAGTCGCCAAGCTGGTAGGCGCTCAGGGCCAGATAGTAGCTGGCGGACGACAGGTGCGGAGAAGCGGACTGCGCGACGCGCTGGAAATCGGCTTGGCCCAGGGCGTATTGGCCCAGTCGATAGTGGGCCAGCCCGCGCCAGTAAACGGCGCTCAGGTCGGCGGTGTGCAGCCGCAAGGCCTGTTCAAAATCATCCAGGGCCGCTGCATAGTTTCCGGCGGCATAAAGGATCCGGCCGCGCTCGCGCCGCGCGGAGGCCTGGGTTGGGTCGAGACGCACCACCGCATCCAGGTCCGGCAAGGCATGCGCCGGATCAGCCAGATGAATATAGCTCAGCGCGCGGCCAAAATGGGCGGCAGGGTCATCCGGCTTGAGCGCCAGCGCCCGTTGAAAATCGTCCATGGCCTCCGGGAACTGCTGCAGATGGTAGTGGGTGTACCCGCGGGCCGCGAGCGCCGCCGGATCGTCAGCCTTAAGCGCCAGGGCCGCATTGAGATCGGCGAGCGCCAGCACATATTGCCCCCGGGCGTTATAGGCGCGTCCGCGCCCGGTCAGCGCGCGGCCGGCCTGCGGGTCGAGCAGGAGCGCCAGGGTAAAATCCGCCTGGGCCGCCTCATATTGGCCGAGCTGCAAATAGGCCAGGCCGCGGTAATAAGGACCGCGGGCTGAGCGCGCGTCCACTCGCATGCCGCGGGTAAAGTCGGCGATGGCCGGCTCAAACTGGCGTTGGTGATAGTAGGCCACGCCGCGATCGACGTACCAGGCGGAGCTGAGCGGCACGAGCGACAGCGCGCGCGTCAGGTCGGCCTGCGCCGGCTGATCGTTGCCAAGCGCCAACTCGGCCCGCCCGCGGCCGGCCCAGGCTTCGGCATCGGTCGTATTCAGCCCCAGCGCCGCGCTAAAATCTGCCATCGCCTGCGGATATTGGCCTAACTGAAACTCAGCCCGTCCTCGGCCGCTGAGGGCGGCCTCGCGCTGCGGGTCGATCTGCAAGGCGGCGCTGAACGCGGCCTCGGCGGAGGCCCAATCTTTGGCGCGCAGGGCCGCAAACCCATCAGCGGCATACGAATCCGCGCCTGGCGCGACAGAGGTGCTGGCGCAAGCCGCCAACAGCAACACCGGCGCCAGCACGAAGGCCAGACGCAATCTCATCCAGACTCTCGAGCGCGCTCTAGTCACAACGGGCGAATGCGGCGAGAGAGGCAAGTTCGGCATGGCGCTAACTGACCTTCAGTGTCAGTACTTCTCCGAGGGTTGCGTCCAGACGGTCGATCAAGGCCTGGCTGGCCAGCGCCGAGCGCGGCGGCACGTCTGGATCAAGCTCGAGGCGCGTGTCCGAGATGGCCGGCGACTGGGGCTGGGCCTGTATCATCAGCCGAGCGCCCGGCGGCAAGGCAAACCGCTGCGCATCCGCCGGCGCCAGCCAAAGACACGGGTCATGATCGGCCCGGAGGCCGCGCAGAATGACCACGCCGCCGGCGGCCGCTGCCTGGCCCGGTGTGGCGCTCCGCGGCGCCGGGCGACCAACGGTCACCTGCCCCTTCTCCGGCAGGCTGATCTGGCGCCGAATGCGGGCCGGCAGGGCGGCCAGGCCAGGCTTAACGGTTCGCGCGGAGACCACGGTCGTACGCAAGACCTCGTCTCCGTGGCCGACCATGACCACATCCCCTTCCAGTGCGCCCAGGCGCGCCATCTCATCCGGATGCACCACCACGACGTTTTCATTAATGTATTGGGCTGGAGCCAGGGTCACCGGCAGAGTCCGCGCGCCAAGCAGCGCCATGCCCGCCGGATTGGGCTGCCTGAGACTGGCCGAGGCCTCCGGCCACGGCTCGAAGGCCGCGCGGATGGCGACAGCCAGCGCCCCAGACACGGCTTCCACCTGGCCGGCCGCTTGCGCCGGCGGGATAGCGCGCAGGGCGGCATTGAGCTCAATGTGCAGGCCATACCATTCGAGGCCCGCCTGGCTGCGGGCGCGCCGGATTTTCTGAAAGGTGAACGTGGCCGTGGCCGTTTTCTGCACGTCGCGGTCGAGGGGATAGACGCCCAGGGTGGGCGCGCGCCCCACACGGGCCGCGAAGGCCGCCGGCAGCGCTTGTTTGAGCGTTGCCAGCTTTGTCAGATACAGCGCGTCGCCGGGCGCGGTCGCGTCCAACTCGAACCCGGGCGTGATTTCGACCTCGTACTGACCGCTGACGTGGCCGTGAATTTCGATCACCAACCCGGGCCCAGCCGCAAAAAGCTCATTTTGGTAGCGCACGGCGTGGCGGCGCACATGGCCGGGCAGGCTGAGCGGGCTCTTGTTTACGTCCACCGTGCGGCGCAGGTCGCTGACGACTACGGCCCGCGCGTGCAACTGCTCTGCCAGCGCCAGGGCGATTGGCCCCGTGCCCAGGTCGGCATCCACATTCGGGCGCGTGCCATGGTGCGGCGCGCCGACGACAACCGGCGCGCCGCCGGCCACGACCTGAAACGGATCGACACGGCTGAAGAGCGACATGCTAGCGTTGGATCACAGGCAGGAACAGCTTTCTGGGATCGACCAGGATCAGGTGCGGGCGGGACACGATGTAGCTGCCCGCGCCGTTGCCGACCGTCAGATTGACACTGTAGCTCCCGGGCGCCAGGTAAGTGTGGGTGATCGCGGGACCGGTCGCCGCCGTACCGCTATCGCCAAAACTCCACAGCCAGGTCGCCACGGTGCCGCTGGTGACCGCCGTAAAGTGCACCAGCAGCGGCGGCTGGCCCTGCACCACATCCGCGCCAAACGTCGCCGTCGGCGCGCCGGGGGCAGGATTGATTGTAATGTAGTCTTGTTTTACGGCATGGGCAACGCCGCCCGTGCCGGTCACGTCCAGCGATACGCCGAAGTTGCCGGCATTCAGATAGGTGTTGGCAGGGTTGGCAGCCGCCGACGTATGGCCATCGCCAAAATTCCAGGCATAAGTCGTGGCCAGGCCGGTCACCGTGCTGGTGAAGTGGACCAGGAGCGGCGCATTGCCAGATTGCGGCGCGCCGACGAAGTTGACCTGGGGAGCCCCGGACAGCAGGACGGAAATGGCCGCGCCGGAGTGATCGGCAATATAGACACGGTCGGACTTGGGGTCATAGCCGATCGTTTCCGGCTCCAAGCCCACGAGATAGGTGGCGGCGACCAGCGAGCCTTTGATGACGCTCAC
>JAYTFQ010000811.1:0-31074 GCA_043734225.1 Anaerolineales bacterium
CGGCGCTCGACGCATGTCGAGCGCCGCCTTCCCACTCGGCCCAAACAACCTTGATATCCATGGCATGCCGGAGCCTGGCCCCCAACACAACAAAAAAGGGCCGCTCGGATATCGAGCGGCCCCTGGGTTCATGCCAATCTGTGGCTGCCGTCTTACTCGCGCAGATAATCGCGCAGCTTGCGGCGATGAATGGGATGCCGCAGCCGGCTCAGCGCCTGCGCTTCAATCTGGCGCACGCGCTCGCGGGTCACGCCCATCTTCTTGCCCACCTCTTCCAGGGTGTAGCTCTCGCCGTCCAGCAGGCCGTAGCGCAATTGCAGAATACGCACTTCGCGCGGCGGCAGGCCGTTCAGCACTTCGGAGATTTGCTCCTTTAGCAGGTTGTGGGTGGCAATCTCCACCGGCTCCGGCGAGTCCTCGTCCTGGATGAAGTCACCCAGCACCGAGTCTTCTTCCTCGTCGGTCGGCGTCTCCAGCGACAGCGGCCGGCGCGCGATCTGAATAATCGACTCGACCTTCTTGGCCGTGACGTTCAGGGCATCGCCCAGCTCGTCGGTGGTCGGGTCGCGGCCCAGGTCCTGGGTCAACTGGTGCGAGACGCGCAGCATCTTGTTGATCTGGTCGCCCATGTGCACCGGCACGCGGATGGTGCGCCCTTGGTCGGCAATGGCGCGGGTCACCGCCTGCCGGATCCACCAGGTGGCATACGTGCTGAACTTGTGCCCGCGGTGATAGTCGAATTTCTTGGCGGCGCGGATCAGCCCGATGTTGCCTTCCTGGATTAAGTCCAGAAACGGCACCCCGCGGCCGATATATTTCTTAGCCACGCTGATCACTAGGCGCGAGTTGGCCGTAATCAGGTGCTCGCGGGCGGCCATGCCGTCTTCCACCACGCCCTGCAGCTCGGCGCGCTTCTTCGGCATCAGCCCGCCCTTGGCCAGACGCTCGCGCGCAAACTTGGCTTTTTCCATGCGCTTGGCCAGCGACACTTCCTCGGCCGCCGTCAGCAGCGGCACCCGGCCAATTTCCTTCAGGTACAGCCCGATGGTGTCGTCGGCGTCGATGGCCGAGAGATAGGTGTCATCCTGGCCCAAATCGTGCAGGCTGTCGCCGTCGCTCTCGCTCTCGGTCTCGTCCATCTCGTCGTCCGAGGCGTCCTCGGCATCCACCGTGTCCACCACTTCGATGCCGGCCGCCTGTAGCGCGGCGTGCGCCTCGTCCAGTTGGTCGATGTCGCGCTCGGCCTCGGGGAAGAACTTCAAAATGTCGTCATAGGTAACGAAATTCTTCTGGCGGCCGACTTCCACCAACTGCTGGATGGCCGGATGCTCTTCGTCCGGCAACATGTCGTCCGGCGCGGTCAGCGGCACGATCCGATTTTCGTCATCCTGCATGGCGGCTTCCATCCGGGCCGCGCGCGCCCGCGAGGCAGACACACGCGGTTTCTTCACCGCAGGCGTTGGCGCGCTAACCACGCGCACCGCCGTCTTGGGCTTGGCCTTTTTGGCCTTGGTTGAGGTTTGAGGTTTGATCGTCATGATACTCCTGAGAATATCGTATTTGATTAAAGAAATCAACAGTTTGCATAAAAATACTTTACAGAAAAAAGCGTTAGAAGCGCGTTAATGTCTCCCGGCCCGACAATCCGGGCCGTTGTGGGCAAAATCTAGGGCGTCGCGCTGCTTTGGGGCGACGCCGCGGGGGTCTGGCTGGGCGCGGCGGTGCCGGAAGCCGCCTGGGTTGCGGTCAGTGCCGGCGTGCCCGTTCCCAGCACGGCTGTCGAGCTGATGGTCACGGTGGTCGTAAGCGTGGCTGTGGCCGGCGGCGTCACCGAAGGCGTGCCCGGCCCAAGCGTCGGCGTCGCGGTCGGCGGCACCACCGGCGGCGTGCTGATCAGGTTGGCCAGCGTGCCCTGGCCGACCGAGCTCAACAGCACCACCTGCGTTTCACCGTCGCGCAGCGCGTAGTAATCGGTGCCGGCCGGCGTCTTATCGCCCACCACCGCCTTTACCTTGGTCCCATTCGCCAGATCAATTTCCACCGTCATGGTCGGGCTCAGCACGCCAAAAGCGGCCAAGTCGGTGGTGCTGGTGATGGTCCCATCCACCCCCAGCGTCATCAAGCTGGTCACATCCGTCGCCGCCAACGCTTGCTCCGCCGGCTGCGGCCCGGGCTTCAGCAGGCTCCAGGCGCCCGAGGCATCCGTCACCATGTCCACGGCCTTGCCTGACACCCGGTCCACCAAGTGCACGCCCGTCGCCTGGGTGGCCTGAAACGCCAGCAGGTACACCGCCGGCGCTGTGGTCGGCGTGGCCGTGGCGGCGTTGTCTTGCGGCACCTGCACCACCAGGGTATACACCGCCAGCGCGGCAAAAATCAATACCAGCCCAATCGTCAGCCTACGGTTCATAGTCGGTTCTTAGCATAAGCGTGGGGCTGGCCCAGCCGTGGCCGGGCTGCCCCACGCGCTTGTTGGTTAGATATGGCGCCGGCGCTGGAACCACACCACGCCGCCCAGGATCAACACCAGTAGCGGCATCACAATCACCACCAGCACGAAGATGGCATTAATCGTCAGGGCGTTGGTCAGCGACAGCGTCATCTGCGTCGGCGTCCGCGGCGTCACATTGATCAGCGTCTCGTCCGAGGTGGCCCAGTCGATGGAATTCATCAGCAGGTTGGCGTCCGCGCCGGCATTGGACCATTGGTTGGTCGCGAAGGTCGAGTCACCGATGGCCACCAGGCGCGCCTTGGTCACCGAATTCTGCGCCGAAACCGCCACAGCCAGCGTCGGCTGCACGTCGGCCGCGTCCAGTGATGGCCCGGAGGATGTCTGGCTGAACGACGCCATATTGGTCTCGCCCCATGCGCCTGGGTCCAGCTTCACCAGTTCGCTGTAGGTCGTGCTGGAGACATCGCTGCCCGGCTTGGGGATCGTCACGCTGCGCGCCACCGGGAACACCGTCTGGATACTCTGCAGCTTGCTGACGATCGCGCTCGAGCCATAGCTCTTGCTCAGCGGATAAAACGGCACGGCTTGTCCCTGGCTTTGATAGCTGTTGTTCAGGTCCACCACCACATCGTTTTCAAACTTCACGCCCCAGCTGGTGGCCAGGTAGTTCACCAGCGGCTCCGTCGTGCTGAAGGGCAGCTGCGTCTCAATCAGCGGGTCCTGCATCACCACTACCGCCCCGCCCTTTTGCAGATAGTCCGCCAGCCGGCCGGTCTCGTCCGCCGTCAACGGCACTTTCGGCCCGGCGATCACCACCGCCGTCGCGGACACCGGCACCGTGGTCGTCACCGCCAGGTTAAGCGTTTGGATGTCGTAATTCTGATTCTTCATCAGGCTGATCACGGTCGACAGGCCGTTTGGATCGGTGCCGTCAATCGCGGCCTCGCCGTGGCCGGTCACAAAAAACACCGTGCGCTTCGCCGGATGGCTCAGCCGCACCAGCGCGCCGTCAATCTGATCTTCGGAGGCGGTCGCGATCGTCTCCTGATGATCCCCCATCACCAGCACCGTGGTGGCGTCGGCAATGATCTTATACTGCCGCGCCAGGGTCGGGTCCGTGTTCGGGTCATGGAACTCATAGGTGAACTTGCCGCCCGAGGCCACCCGGAACTGCTCGAACAGGTTCTTGGCCGTGGTCTGCGCGCCAGACGAGCTAGCCAGATAAAAACCAATCGCCTTCACCGGGGCGCTCATGTTCTGCAGCGTCTGCTGCGTTTCCGGCGCCAGCGTGTTCACCTTGTTGGCCGTCAAATCCCACTGCTGGGTATTCTTTGTCGCTAGGTAGTTCACCACCACCAGGATGCCCAGCAGCGCCACCGACATCAGCAGCACATTGCCGCCATAGCGCGCCTGCCGCCGCCCGGCCCAGCTTTGCAGCGTGCCCGGGTCCAGCAAAATCGCCACCGCTAGCCCGAGCAAACCCACCACCAGGCTGGCCTGCACAGCCACATTCAACTGCCGCTGCAGCAGATAGATCGCGATCGCCGCCAGCAGGCCCAGCCCCCCGATGATGGCCGCAATCGGGGCGTAGCGCTTCAGTGAAGTTCCCATGTTTAGCGCCACCTCCGCGATTCAACCACCCGCGACGCGACGAACAGAAAGAAGACCGACACGGACACAAAGTACACCACGTCCGTCAGGTTAATCACGCCCCGAAAGAAGTTGTTGTAAAAATGGTTCGAAAAATCCAGATATTGCAGCACCGCGGCCACCGGGCCGGTGGCGTTCTGCACCGGGTAGCTGATGACCCACAGCAGCAGGTTGACCGCCATAATGCCAAAGAATGCGGCGATCTGGTTGGTGAAGAGCGTGGAGACACAAACGCCTATGGCCAGAAAAGCCGCCACGATCAGCAGCAGACCCAGATACGCCGCCGCCAGTAGGCCGATGTCCAGCCCGGGCGTCACGAAGCGGCTCAGGATCAAGGCATAGACCAAGGAAGCCGCCACCAGAATTGTGAGAAAGCCGAAGGCCGCCAGCCACTTGCCCGCCACCAACTCCCACTCGCGCACCGGCGCCGTCAGCAGCAGCTCAATGGTGCCGGTGCGCTGCTCCTCGGCCATCAAGCGCATGGTGACTGCCGGCGAAAAGAACAGCAGCAGGGTCACAAACAGGCTGATGGTGCGGGTCGGATCGGGCGTGCCCTGCTGGACGGCGGCATTCGCAAAGTCAGCATAAAAAAAGAGGCCCAGGACCAGCAAGATCACAAACGAAAAAGCATAGGCCACTGGCGAGGCAAAGTACATATTGAACTCGCGTTTGGCCACTGTCCAAACATTACGCATATTCGACCTCTAGCAAAAAAATGGCGCGTTGAGGCAGCGGCCTCAGGCGGCCTCGGGCTCATCCGCGTCATCCGCGGCTTCCGCCCCGGTCGTCTCGCGCGTCAATTCAATGAAGATTTCTTCCAGGCTCAAGCGCTCGCGCCGCAGCTCCAGCAGCCCCCACCCGCCGCCCACCACCCGGCTGGCAATCGCCGGCCGCGCGTCAGGCCCGGGCGCGGTCACAATTTCAAACTGGCCATCCTTCACCACCACCACCTCGGTCAGGCCCGGCAGCCGCTGCAGTTCTTCCAGCAGACCGGCGCCGTCACCGTCCACCGTCAGATGCACCCGCCCGCCGCCGGCCAGGCTGGCGCTCAAGCGGTCTGGCGTGTCCTCGGCCACAATTTGGCCGCCGTTAATGATAATGACCCGGTTGCACAGCTCCTGGGCGTGCGACAGGATGTGCGTGGACAGCATCACCGTGTGCTCGGCGCCAATCTCTTTGATCAGCTTCTTAACCGAGATCTGCTGCTGCGGGTCCAGGCCCTCCATCGGCTCGTCCAGGATCAGCACTTCCGGCTGGTGCAGCAGCGCCTGCGCCAGCCCCACCCGCTGCCGCAGACCCTTGGACAGGTTGCCGATGAACGACTCGGCGCGGGCCGCGATGTCCACCTTCTCCATGACCTCGTCCACCCGGTCATTGCGATTGGGGATCTTGCGCAGCTCGGCCATAAAGTCCAGATACTGCACCACGGTCATCTCGGGGTACAGCGGCACGTTCTCCGGCAAATACCCCACCCGCCGCCGCACTTCCAACGACTCGGTCAGCAGATCATAACCCGCCACCTTGCCTTTGCCTTCTGAAGGCGGCATGTAGCCGGTGAGAATGCGCATCGTAGTGGTTTTGCCGGCGCCGTTCGGCCCCAGGAAACCCACCACCTCGCCCTTGTTGGCCTGGAACGTCAGGCCATTGATGGCCGTGCGCTCTCCGTACCGCTTGGTCAGCCCTTCAACCTCAATCATCGACTTGGCCTCATAGAATACGGACCCCTGGACGCGCCCGGCAACCGGCCCCGGCAGGCGAACAAAAAGCACTCAGCGTCACATAGACGACACTGCGTGCTCCGAGTGAACCACGCCGAACAGTAGTGCCAGTTAGCGATAAACGCGCCAAAACAAGCCAAAACACGCTAGCCGCCCAAAACACTATACAACGGGTTAGAAACCTGAGTCAAGTCTTACTCACGAAATGCACAGAATGTTTGACACTTTCTACGGCGTTCGGTACAATTCGCCCGTGCGCCCTGGAAAATCCTTGTTCTGGGCGTGCTTTTGCCTTTAGCGCCTGCCATTTATTCAAACCTCACCCACCACTTGGAGTAAAGCAGCATGCAAGATCTCAGCCTTTTAGAACAGTATGCCATCTACGCGGTACTGGCCATTGCCATCATCGGCCTGGGCTATGCCGTGTTTTTGCGCTCCCAAATCCTGCGCGAAGACAAGGGCGATGCCAAAATGCAGGAAGTTTGGGGCTGGATTAAGGAAGGCGCCGACGCCTATCTGGCGCGCCAGCTCCGCTCCATCCTGCCGCTGATCGTCATCCTGACCGTCGCCCTGTTCTTCTCGGTCTACATCGTGCCGCCCTCGCCCGAGGCCACCGCCCGCTTCCCTGGGGCGGATGATGCCACGGTCCGGCTGTATATCGGCCTGGCGCGCGCCCTGGCATTCGTCATGGGCGCCGGCTTCTCGCTCACCGTCGGCCAGATCGGCATGCGCATGGCCGTCCAGGGCAATGTGCGCGTCGCCGCCGCCTCCAAGCGCTCCTTTGGCGAGGCCTTGCGCATCGCCTACCGCACCGGCACCATCACCGGCATGCTCACCGACGGCCTGGGCCTGTTCGGCGGCACCATCATCTTCATTATTCTCGGCAAGGCTGCCCCGGATGCCCTGCTCGGGTTCGGGTTCGGCGGCACGCTGCTGGCGCTGTTCATGCGCGTCGGCGGCGGCATCTTCACCAAGGCCGCCGATGTCGGCGCCGACCTGGTGGGCAAGGTGGAGCAAGGCCTGCCGGAGGACGACCCGCGCAACCCGGCCGTGGTGGCTGACCTGGTTGGCGACAACGTCGGCGACTGCGCCGGCATGGCCGCCGACATTTTTGAAAGCTACGAAGTCACCATCGTCGCCGGCCTGATCCTGGGCCTGGCGCTGTATCACATTACCGGCCGCCTGGAGTGGATCGTCTTCCCGCTCATCGTGCGCGGCATCGGCGTGTTGTCCTCCATTTTCGGCACGTATGTGGTTCGCGGCGATGCCGCCGGCAAGAGCAACGACGCCATGGGCGCCATTTTCCGCGGTTTCCTCTTCTCGGCCGCCATTTCCGCGGTGCTGTTCTTCATCGGCGGCTTCATCTATCTCAACAAGCCGGAAATGGATCAGTGGGGCGGCTGGTGGCGCACCCCGCTGGCGGTGGGCGTCGGCGTGCTGCTGGCCATCGTCATCGACCGGCTGACCGAATACTTCACCGGCACCCATGCCACCCCGGTCAAGGAAATCAAGAAGGGCGCCGATACCGGCCCAGCCACCCTCATCTTACAGGGTGTCGCCGTCGGCTTTGAATCGTCGGTCTGGTCCGCCATCGTCATCGCGCTGACCATCGCCGCCTCCATCGGCATCTTCGGCTCCATCCCTGGGCTTGATCCCGCCCAGCGCGTCACCTTCATCCTGTACGGCGTGGCCATGACCGGTATCGGCATGCTCACCCTCACCGGCAATAACGTGGCCATGGACTCGTTTGGCCCCATCGCCGACAATGCCAACGGCATCGGCGAGATGGCTTGGTCCGGCAAGGAAGATAAGGAAACCAAGGCCGCCCAGCAGATCATGGCCGATCTGGACTCGGTCGGAAATACCACCAAGGCCATCACCAAGGGCGTGGCCATCGGCTCGGCCGTCATCGCCGCCGTGGCGCTCTTTGGCTCCTTCCTGGTCGATGTCACCCGCGCCCAGGTCTCCCAGGGTGTGCCCCTGGGTGAGCAAATCGGTACCCTGGGCATCCGCGTCGATATCCCCCAGGTGTTCGTGGGCATGCTCATCGGCGGCGCCCTGCCGTGGCTGTTCTCGTCCTTCGCCATCCAGGCCGTCAGCCGCGCATCCGCGCTCATCGTCCTGGAGGCCCGCCGCCAATTCCGGCTGGGCGTGCTGGAAGACAAGGTCAAGCCCGACTACCGCCAGGCGGTGTCCATCGCCACCTCGGCCGCCCAGAAGGAATTGATCAGCCTGGCCCTGCTGGGCATCGTCACCCCCATCGTCGTCGGCCTCATGCTCCAGGTGGAAGCCCTGGGCGGCTTTCTGGCCGGCATCATCGTCTCCGGCCAGTTGCTGGCGGTGTTCATGAATAACGCCGGCGGCGCCTGGGACAACGCCAAGAAGCTCATTGAAGACGAGCCCAAGGATCCGGCCAAGAACACCGGCAAGGGCTCCGAGCGGCACAAGGCCGGCGTGGTCGGCGATACCGTCGGCGACCCCATGAAAGACACGGCTGGCCCGGCCCTCAACCCAATGATCAAGGTGGTCAACCTGGTCTCCGTCATCATCGCCCCCATCGTCGTGCAGTATGCCAAGGCGACCGGCGGCACCCTGGTTGGCATCTGGGTGGTTATCATCTTCCTGCTCGGCCTGCTCGGCTGGGCCATCCTGCGCAGCAAGGCCCCCGCGCCCGAGCTCAAGCCCTAGCGCTTTCACAAAAACCTGGGGCGGCCCTGCCGGCCGCCCCAGGTTTTTTTCTCACCCACCCGTCCGGAAATTTAATAGTGACGATTCTCGACTTCCGATTTTTGCCTTCTGCCTTCTGCCGCCCGCCTACTGCCTTCTAGCTTCCAACTTCCAACATCCCCTTTCGCCCATGTCCGTCGCCATCGTCACCTCCCCCGAATATCTAAAACACGATTTCCCCGATCATCCTGAAAATGCCCAGCGGCTGCGGGCCATCGAGGCCGCCCTGGATTCACCCGCCCTGGGCCTGCGCGATTTTCTGATGCCGCTCAGCCCGCGGCCGGCCAGCCTGGAGCAGCTCAACGCCGCGCACCAGCCCGGCTACATCCACGGCCTGAAACAGGCTATGTCCCGCGCGCCCGGCTATGTCGACAGCGCCCCCACCTATATCGTGCCCGAGTCGTTCGAGGTCGCCCGCCTGGCAGCCGGCGGCGCCATCCGCGCCGTGGAAGCCGTGCTCTCGGGCGAGGCCATCTCCGCCTTTGCCCTAGTGCGCCCGCCCGGCCACCACGCCGTGGCCGACCAGCCCATGGGCTTTTGCCTGTTCAACAACGTGGCCGTCGCCGCCCGGCATGCCCGGCTCCAGCCCGGCATCGAGCGCGTGCTCATCGTCGATTTTGATGTGCACCACGGCAATGGCACCCAGGATATCTTTTACGACGACCCGTCCGTGCTGTTCATCTCCTCGCACCAGGAAGGCATTTACCCCGGCACCGGCGCGCTGGATGAAACCGGCGCGGGCGCCGGCCAGGGCTTTAATATCAACCTGCCTCTGCCGGACGGCGCCGGCGATGACGCCTTCGAGCGCCTGACCGCCGAAATAATCGCCCCGGCCGCCGCTCGCTTTCGCCCCAACCTGATGCTGGTCTCCGCCGGCTTTGACGCGCACTGGCTCGACCCGCTCGCCGGTCTCCAGCTCACGCTCAACGGTTATGCCCGCCTGGCGCGCAGCCTGGCGCAGATCGCTCAGGAGTCCTGCGGCGGACGGCTCGCGCTCACCCTGGAAGGCGGCTACCATCTGTCTTCTCTCACCGGCGGCGTCATCACCGTGCTGCGCACCCTGCTCGGCGAAACCCACCTGCCCGACAATCTCGGCCGGCCGCCCCGGCCCGAGCCCGACGTGCGCGCCGTGATTGAGCAGGCCAAAGCCATCCACGGGCTGTAAAACCAATTGGTTTGCCAAATGCCGGTTTTCGTAGCATACTCTCGCCTGCATGGTCGAACTCCTGTGACCCATTGCGGACTGGTATAGCCCCATGGCCGATATTCCGCTCCGAACTTACGTTCAGCAGCTGGATAGCCTCATCGAGCGCAAGCAGGTCGACGAGGTTATCGCGCACTGCCGGCACATTCTCAGCCTGTACCCCAAGCACCTCGACACCTATCGGATGCTGGGCAAGGCCCTGCTCGAAAAGGGCCGGCACGGCGACGCAGCCGATATCTTCCAGCGCGTGCTGTCCGTCATGCCCGATGATTTCATCTCGCATGTCGGCATGTCCATCGTGCGCGAAGATGAAGCCAACCTGGATGCCGCCATCTGGCACATGGAGCGCGCCTATGAGGCCGCCCCGGCCAACGGCGCCATCCAGCAGGAGTTGTGCCGCTTGTTTGGCCGTCGCGACGGCGTGGCGCCCACCAAGGCGCGCCTCACCCGTGGCGCCCTGGCCCGCATGTATGCCCAGGGCGGCCTGTTCCTGCAGGCCGAGGCCGAGTTGAAAGCCGCGCTGGCCATTGAAGCCGACCGCATCGACCTGCAAACCAAGCTGGCCGACGTTTACTGGCAAACTGACCAGCACGCCCAGGCCGCCCAGACCTCTGCCGCCATACTGCAAAAGCTGCCCTACAGCCTGGAAGCCAACCGCATCCTGGTCAACGTTTTCCGCGGCCAGGGCCGCGCCAATGATGCCCTGGTCTACCGCCAGCGGCTGGAAGCCATCGACCCTTACGAGGCCTTCGCCGATCCGCAGGCGAATGGCTTGGGCGCCGCCCAGGTCGATCCCGCCAAAGTGATGGTCACCCGGCTCGAATACGTGCCTGGCATGGAAGACTCGGGCTCGCCCGATTGGCTCGCCTCCATTGGCGCCAAGTTTGAAGACCCGGCCGCCGTCCGCGCGGCGGCTGACGCGCAGCCCGACTGGCTGAGCGGAAAGGGTGACAGCCCTCAGACCGCTGCCGAATACCAGCCTGGCCAGAACAGCGTGCCCGACTGGCTCAAGGACCTGGATACTGGCCCAGCGGCTGTGTCCGCTGCCCAGATGTCCGAACCGCCCGATTGGCTGAAGGACATCAGTGGCACGCCGGCCCAGCCCGTCGCCGCGCCCGGAGGCTCGAGTGAGAACCTGCCGGATTGGCTGATATCGGCCACCGGCCCACTGCCCGCGGATGCCGTTCCGGATTGGATGCTGAAGGCCACCGCCGAAGGCGACGCCCTGAGCGGTGATCTCTCGGCAGCGCCCGATAGTTCCAACGCGGACACCAGTACCACCATCGCCGACCTTTCCGATGCGCGCTCAACCGCGCCTTTGCCGCCGATTGAGCCAGCCGGTGAAATGCCCGATTGGCTGAAAGCAACCGCGGCCGGCGAGGCCGATGAAGAACTGCCGGATTGGCTCAAGGCCATCACCTCCCAGCCGCTGCCCGCGTCGCAGCTGCCGCCGGCGGATGCACCCACCGTGCCCATCCCTGCCAGTCAGGCGCACGCGGAGCTGCCGACTACGCCTGCCTCGGCCGCGCTGCCCAGCACGCTGAATGTGGCCGCGGGCGTGCTGGCCTCGGCCCAGGCGGCTCAGCGGCTGCCGTCAGAGCCAGCCGCCGCCAAAGCCGCCGTACCTGTGGCTGAGGTTGCGGCGGCCCACGCCGCTGACATGACCGCCGCCCAGGCGCCTGAAGACGATGCGCCCACCTCACTTAGTGACTTGCCCGATTGGCTAATAGGCGTGCCCGCCATCGACACACTGGTGCCGTCAGGCGGCACGGTCGAGCCGGCCGCCCCCGCCGCGGCAGCAGCACACGTTGACGAGTCGCCCGCTGCCGAGCCCGTGGCAGCCGGCATCGAAATGCCGGACTGGTTGAAAAACGTGGCGCCGGTGGACGAGGCGGCCACAGCGCTGGAACCCGACGCCGCGCTGTCCACCAGCGCCGCTGACTTGCCCGATTGGCTGCAAAGCGCGGCCGCGGTCCCGCCCGAGCACGATGAAACCCCGGTTTGGCTGCAAGGCGTGGCCGCGGTCCCGCCCGAACGCGATGAAACCCCGGTTTGGCTGCAAACGGCGCCAGCCGCTCCCAGTCTGGTCGAATCATCCGCCAACCAGGAGCCAGCGATGGAGATACCCGACTGGCTGAAAGACCTTTCCGCCGCCACGCCGCCCGACGCCGCCCCCGCCCAATTGCCTGGCGCGGTCGGGCTGACGGGCGGCACCGAGGCGCCGGCTGCGCCAACCGACCTGCCCGACTACTTGCAGATCGCGTCGCCCGAAGCCATCGCGCGCGCCGAGCAGCCGCTCGAGTTTGAACCCGAGGATGACGCGCCCGAAGAAGAAGAACCGGCCATGGCGCTGCCAGCCGAAATTCCTGAGTGGCTCAAATCGTTGGCACCCGTCAGCCCGGATCCGATGCTGCCCAACCCGCCCACCCCCGAGCCGGCCACCGCCGAAGTCAGCCCGGACAACTCGCTCAGTTGGATGGATGAGCTGACCGCGCTGGCCGGCCCGCTGGCCGGCGGTGAACCAATCTCTGAAACGCCCCCAGCCGCTGTCGCCGGGCCGCAGCCAGCGGCGACGGCGGAGACCACCGTCCCCGAAGCCGCCAATGTGGTCGCCGGCGGGCTGGCCGACGACACTCTGACAGCCGAAATACCGCCTTGGGCCCAGACCGAAGAGCCGGGCCCAACGGATACCATCGTCTCCTGGCTGGCCGGCAAACACGTGCCAGACTGGCTGCGCCAGCCGGCCAACGACGCGCCCGGCCTGCCGGCCGTTGAATGGGAGCCGAACGCCGCTGACGCCTCCGCACAGCCCGCCGCTGCGGATAGCCTGGCTGCCGCGACGGCCGCGCCCGAGCCGCCCGCCGTGGCGGAGGCCCCTGCCACCGTCGAGACATCGGAATCCGGCGAGCCAGATCTCGCCTCCATGGATCCCGAGGCCGCCTTCCATTGGCTGGAGAGCCTGGCCGCCCAGCAGGGCGCCAATCGAGACGAATTGTTTACCTTGCCCGCGGAGCCGGCCGCGACCAATGAGCCTATTGCGGCCAACGAGCTCGCCGCGACCAACGAGCCAGTTGCAGCCAATGAACCTGCCACGGTCAGCGAGCTGGCGGCCCTGGCGCCCAGCGAGCCAATCAGCCTGTCGGCCGCCACACCCGCTGAGACCATTGAGACGACCGAGCCCGTCGCTGCCGTCGAGACGCCCGCGCCGCCGGCCGATTTGGAAGAGTTCCTCAAGGCCACCGAAGCCGCCTTGCCCGTCGAGCCGCTTCTGGATACCGCGCCCAGCAAATACAAGCAGACGCCGGCCGCCGAAACCGCGCCGGAGCCAATCGCGCCGGAGATGGATACCGAAGCCGCCCTGCGCTGGCTGGAAGGTCTGGCCGCCCAGCAAGGCGCCCGGCCCGAAGAGCTCATCACCGCGCCCGAGGATCGCACCCTGGAAGCGCCACAGTGGGTGGCCGACGAGCTGGCCGCCGCCGTGGCCCCTGAGCCCGCACCCGTTTTCGCCGCCTCGGATGAGGCCGCGCCGGCGGAGGCTGTGGCGGTCCAGACACCCGAGCCAACGCCCGCCATCCCGGCAACGGCAGAAGCCGCGCCAGTAGAAGACGCCGTCGTTGAATCCGAGCCATTTGGAATCGCCGCCGTCGAAGCGCCTGGCGTTATGTTGGCGCCCGAAATCGCTGAACCGATGCCGGAACCCGCGGCTGCCATAGCTATTGCCCCGGCTGAGGCAGCTGCCGCGCCAGTTGAGGCTTCCACGCCCGAGCCCCCCGTTTCCGATGAGGACGCGGAAGCAGAAGCCGCCATGCGCTGGCTGGAAGGCCTGGCCGCCCAGCAAGGCGCCAAGCCCGAAGAGCTGCTGACCGCCCCCGAGGAACGCACGCTGGAGACGCCGGCCTGGATTTCGGCCCACGCCGCCGACGCCGCGGCGCAACCGGTGGCGGAGGCCTCGCCGTTTGAGTCGGTCGCCCCGGCTGTCGAACCGGCGCCCGAACCGGTCACCGCGGCTGAGCACCCTGCCACAGCAGAGCACCAGGCCGCGGCGGAAAACCTGGCCGCAGTCGAACCCGTTGCCACGCCTGATCCCGCGGCCGAGCCGGCGCCAAACGCCGCGACCGAAACGCCCGAATGGATTGCGGGCATGGTCACCCCAGAGGACCAGCTCGCCGCCGCCCCAGCAGCCCCCGCCGAAATGGCTGCGCCTGCTGAACCCGCCGCGTTGACGGCCGAGGACCAACTCCCAGCTCCTGCGGCAGCGCCCGCTGAACCCGCGCCAACCACTCAACCGCCGGCGCCCGCCGAGGCCGCGCCGCCGCCGGCCACCGGCGCCGCCGCTGACCTGGATAAGCTCTCACGCCTGGCCGAGCGCCTGGGCGCCGCGCGCCGCGCGCGCGAAGCCGAGATGGAAGCTCGCTTTGCCGAGCAGCGCAATCAACAAGAGTCCGCCCGCCGCCTGGTTGAGGAACGGCTGCAAACCAAACGCGCCGAGCCGGCTGCGACCCGGCACACTGGCCCCTTGGTGGAACCTGTGGCGCTTGCAACACCCGCCGCGCCGCCCGAGCCAATCGCCAGCCCGGCCGTTTCGGCCCCGGTGGCCGAAGCCGCGCCGCTAGCCGTGGCCGAGCTGCCCACACCGATTGCCGAGCCCGAACCGCTCACGCCGGCCGTCACAGCGGCGCCCGACGTAAGCAGCCCGCCACCCGCACCCGTGGACGTGCCCACCCCGCCGCCCGCCGCCGCCGAAACCCTGGCGGCCGGACAAGCGGCGCTGGCCGGCCAGGACTATGCGACAGCGGTCACGCACTTTTCGACCCTGGTTGAAAACGGACATCATCTTGATACAGTCGTACAATCGCTCTCGGGCGTGGCGGAGGGCGGGCAGGCGCCGGCCCCGGTGCTGCGCGTGTTGGGCGATGCCTATGTACGCACCGATCAACTGCAAAAGGCGCTCGACACCTATCGCCAGGCTCTGCGCCGACTCTAGGACAACGAGGTTAACTTGGAACGATCACTGGTTATTATCAAGCCCGACGGCGTGCAGCGCGCACTCGTCGGGGAAATCATCGGCCGGATGGAGCGGCGCGGCCTGCGGCTGACGGGCCTGAAATTTATGGCCGTGTCCCCGGCGCTGGCCGAGCAGCACTATGCCGTGCACAAAGGCAAGCCGTTTTACGAGTCGCTGATCCAGTACATCACCTCCGCCCCGGTGGTAGTGATGGCCTGGGAAGGCTCAAAGGTGATTGAAGCGGTGCGCCAGACCGTGGGCGCCACCAACCCGACCAACGCCGCGCCGGGCACCATCCGCGCCGACCTGGGGCTGGATATCGGCCGCAACCTGATCCATGCCTCGGACGGGGCCGAGACGGCGGCCTTCGAGCTGGCGCTGTGGTTCAAGTCGGAAGAGCTGGTGGCCTGGACCCGCGACGGCGAGCGCTGGGTGTTCGAAAAGTAGCGCGGAGACGACCGCAACCGCCGGGCTGCTCAAAAAGCAGCCCGGTTTTTGTTTTCCCTATTGAATGCGCAGCATCACCTTGCCTTCGTGCCAGAGCTCTTCCAGCTTGTAACGCTGGCGCTGCTCGGGCGAGAAGACATGCACGATCAGGGCGCCGAAGTCGGCGATCACCCAGCCGCCTTTGGGATGTCCTTCCACGCGCGGAGACTTAAGCTTGAACGCCGTGCGGCCGGACTCATCCACGGCCTCCACCAGGGCGTCAATCTGCCGCTCGCTGGTGCCAGAGCAGATGATAAAAAAGTCGGCGAAGTCCGAGTGTCCGGCCAGATCGAGCAGGACAATGTCTTCGGCCTTCTTGTCTTCCAAAGCCTCAACCAGGGTTCGCGCCAGATCAATTGTTTCCAGGGGCATTCTCCTTGTATTCCGGCCTCATCCCGGCCGCGTCCGCGGCGCCAACGGGGCCGTGCTTAGCTGAGAGTAGACGCTGCCGCCTGCCCCAGGCTCACTGTTCATCAAACTCAGGTGCTCGGGTGTAAAGCCACCGCACTGCCGCCCGCGGGCTCGCCCAACACTGTCCATCAGCCGCCGCACATCTTCGGGCGGCAGGCCGTCGTTCACGCGGCCCAGGGTCAGGTGCGGCACATAGGCGCGGCCTTCGGGCTTGAAGCCCAGCGCCAGCGCTTCGTCTTCCACTGCTGCTTGCAGCCGCTGCAGCGGCGCCAGCGCGCCCGTCACCCCAGCCCAGACCACGCTGGGATGGGCCGCGTTTGGAAAAACGCCCACGCCCTCCACCGCCAGCGCAAACTGCGCCGCCATCGGCGCCGAGGCGCTCGCGGCCCGCGCCAACCCGGCCCACAGCTCGGGTAAGCGCTCTGCCGCCACATCCCCATAGAATTTCAGGGTCAGGTGAATTCCTTCCGAGCGCACCCAGCGCACGCTGCGCGCCGGCGCGGCCGCCTTGAGATCGGCCTGAAGCGCCGCCAATTGAAGCTGCAGTTCGGGGGGCAATTCCAAAGCCGCAAACAGCCGCCAGCTCAAACCAGATGCCTCTTCAAAAGCTGGATGACTTCGGCCGGCCGGTCATCCGTCAGCAGGTGGCCGGCGCGCATCACGTGCAGCCTGGCCGAAGGAATGAGGGCGGCGGCCAAACGGCCCTCGCGCGATGACACATTCGTGTCCCGGTCGCCGACAATGATCAAGGTCGGCGCCGTGATGCCCGGCAGCAGGTGGGTCAGATCATAACCTACAATGGCCCGGCCGCTGGAAAGCAACGAATCGGCCGTGCTCTTGAAGAACTCTTCCGTGCGGCGCCGGATGGGATGCAGGCTGGTCATCCGGTTGCCGAGCGGATGGGCCAGGAGCGGCTGCATCATGGGCGGTGACACGCGCAGCGCCCACTGCAAAAACTGCAAGCTATAGCCCGGCCGGGCGAATGGCCGCAGCCGTGGCCGCCCGGTGACAACCGGGTTGATGGCCACCAGGCGTTCCACCTGGTCGGCGTGCCGCGCGCCCAGGTCCAGCGCAATCAGCCCACCCATCGAATGGCCCACCAGACGCAACGGCCCCAGGCGCTGCTGGCGGACAAACGCCAGGATGAGGCTGGTGTAATTCGGGATGCTGTACCAGTGCGGGGCCGGCTTGTCCGAGTCGCCAAAGCCAGGCAGATCCAGCGACCAGCAGCGATACTCGGCCGCCATCTGCGGCAGCAGACCGGCCCACATCTTCGAAGATGAGGCCCAGCCATGCAGAAAAACGATATCGGGTCCGGCGCCCTCCACCTGATAGTGGATATTGCAGCCGTTGACCAATGCGGTTTTATAACCCATTAGGGCTGATTATACCTCGGGTCGATTGTTCAAACTCGCGGGCGTAGTCTTCCGGAGTATCCAGGTCGCGCAGAATGGTGTCATCCGCCGCCTCGACGCGCTCAATCCGGCCGGCCGCCTGGAAGATCTGGCGCGGGTTGGCGCTGTCGGGCAGCGCGCGCACCAGCGGCCACACCGCCCGATCGAGCAGCACCGGGTTGCCGCGCTGACCCTGATAGAAGGGCGCCACCACCGGCGCCTGTGTCTCGCGCCAACGCCGCAGCAGCGCGTGCACCACCTCCGGAAGCAATTGCGGCTGATCGCCCAGCACGATCAGCGCCGCAAGAATGTTTTCAGGCAAAGCGTTGAGCCCGGCCTCAACCGAGCGCGCCATCTCCGCTTCGGCAAACTTGGGGTTGAAGACCGTTCGCACGGCCGGCGCGGGCGCCTGGCCGGCCCCCAGCAGCGCCTGTGCCAGGCACGCTTCCACGCGTTCACGCTCGCGGCCGGTCACCACCACAATCTCGGACAGCTCCGACACGCGCCGCAAGCGCCGCACCACCTCGCCGATGACCGTGCCCCCCGCCCCCCACGGCAGCACCAACTTCAGTTGGCCCATCCGGCTGGACTGCCCGGCGGCCAGCACCACTGCGGCCACCAGGCCGCTCACATCACTTCGTCGTTCTTCACCCATCATCTGTGACTCGCCACCGTCTTGCTTCCTTCCGCCTTCATCTTTCACATCCGCCAGGCTTGCCGTAACCAAGGAAATCAAGGATGTTTTTACCGCATTGGATGACGTGGCCCAACGAATGTCGGGCCACGTCATCCAATGCGGTCGGCACGATGTGACACGTTGAGCAACTGCGGCTCGCCCGCGAAGATCAATGGGAATTTTGAAAAATTATCCAGAGCCAGGCCGTCGATTTCATCGACGCCCTGGCTCTGGATAATTTTTCGATGATTCTCAATGTGGTTCTGAGAAGCGTCAAGCTTCATCTTTCATCCCGCGCAGCGGTCCTTCGTCCTCTTTCCCGCGCCATAAATCCATCCCGGCCAGGCCTGCTTCCAACACGCCGCCGGCAATCGAGCGGGTGGTGGCCGAGATTAAAAAACACTGTTCGCGGGTAATCGTTGGGTCGATCTCGGCCACTTTCAGGCCGGCCGTAACCGGCACGCCATCGTGCAGCAGGCCGCGCAGCACCCCGCTGAAGGGCGCGGCCAGCGGCTCGCCATCAAGGCTGCCCAGAACCTCGCCCGCCAGCAATGTGTCGCCGAGGCTGGCCCGCGCCGCAAATATCCCCGCCACCGGCGCCTGCACCACGCGCTGAAAAAAAGCGGCCGGCAAAAGCGGCTCCCTGGCGAGCGCCGCCTCCCCCTCCCAATGAACCCGGCCCAGGTCTGGCCCGCGGCGCGTTTCCACCACAACGTGGCAGTCCAGCCCGGCCGTGAAGCCCGGCCCCAGCCCAATGACAAGCTGGGCGTCCTCTCGGCGCGCGCTGGGCGCGGCGCCGGCTGGCCGCGCATCCACCACAATAGCCGGCCGCATGCGCGCCACCACGTCATCCGCCAGGTCCACCACCACCGGCAGCTCGCCCACCACCGTAAAAGCCAGGCCCAGCATGGCATCGTTTGCCAGGCGCGCGGTGATCCCCTCCACTTGCGTCTGTCCGCGGTAGACGGCTTCCGCAAATGCGGCGCCGCGGCGCAGCGTCAAGGGTTGGGCCAGCTCCGTCACGATGACGGTGAAGCCGGATCGCGCCAGCCGGTGGGCCACCCCCGTGCCCAGCCCGCCGCCGCCGCGGACCACCACCAGATAATCAGACAGATACACGGCGCTTGATTTGGCTGTAGACCCGATCGGGTGTGAAAGGAAATTCGTCAAACCAGATGCCGGTGGCCGCGTGCAGCGCGGCGGCAATGGCCGGCACCAACGGCAGCAGCGGCATCTCGGCCATGCCGCGCACGCCCCACGGCCCGTTCGGGTCGGCGCATTCCAACAGCACGGTCTTGACGCGCTCGGGCACATCCAACACGGTCGGGATCAGATAGTTTGAGAAATACGGCGTGAGCACCTGGCCGTCGCGCGTGATGAAATTTTCCAGAATGGCATAGCCGGCGGCCTGAACCACGGCGCCCTCCACCTGCCCCTCCACCTGCTGGGGGTTGATGGCCTTGCCCACGTCGTCGGCGCAGATCACGTCCAGCAGCCGCACATGGCCGGTCTCCATGTCCACTTCCACTTCCACTGCCTCGGCCACATAGCCATAAGCGAAATTCGGATCGCCGTGGCCGGTCTGCGGATCCAGCGGGGTGGTCTGGGGCGGATGATAGGTGTAACTGGCCACCGCCGGCCGCTCTTCCTCCTGCCAGCGCTTGAGCGCTAGCTCGACCGCGCCCTTGATGGCATTGCCGGACATATACGTCAGGCGCGAGGCCGAAGCGCTGCCCGAGCTGCCGCTGGTGGCCGTGTCGGACATCACCAGGTGCACCTGGCTGACCGGCACCCCGGCCGCCTCGGCCGCCATCTGGGCAAAGACCGTGTGCGCCCCCTGGCCGCAATCGGCGCCGGCGTGATACACCACCACGCGCTCCACCTGGTTGGCGCCGTGCAGCTCCACGGTGGCGTCGCACGCTTCGGGCGCGCCAAAGGAGAAGCCGATATTCTTGAAGGCGCAGGCCAGACCGCGCCCGCGGCGCAAATGCGGCGCCGGCGCGGCGGAGGCCGGCGGCAAACCCTGACCGCGCACCCAGCCGGCTTCGGCCGCGCAGCGCGCCACCACCTGGTCGATAGTCACCCCGGGCGGGAACGGCGTGCCCACGGTCGAGATGGCGCCATCGGTCAGCAGGTTCTGCATGCGCATGGCCACCGGGTCCAGCCCCAGCGCGGCGGCCAGCTTGCCCATCTGCTGCTCGGCGGCAAAGGCGCCCTGCGGCCCGCCAAAACCGCGAAACGCGCCCGCTGGCACGTTGTTGGTATAGACCGTGTAGGCATCCACCTTGGCATTCGGGAACACGTACGGGCCGGTGCACATCAGCGTGGCGTTGCCCAGCACCTTGGGCGAGGTGTATTCATACGCCCCGGCGTCGGAGATCAGCTCGCACTCGGCCGCCACCAGCTGGCCGTCTTTTTTGGCCCCCCACTTGGCCCGGATAAAGAACTGATGGCGTTTGTGGTGCCCGACAATCGACTCTTCCCGGCTCCAGATGATCTTCACCGGCCGGTGGATGCCGCGCTCGGCCAGGCGCATGGCCGCCAGGGCCAGCACAATCTGCACCGACATATCTTCGCGCCCGCCAAAGGCCCCGCCGATGGCGGCATAAATCACGCGGATTTGCTCGGGCGGCAGCAGCAGCGCGTGAGCAATTTGCAGTTGGTCCTCGTGCGCCCACTGGCCGGCCACCCGCACCGTCAAGCGGCCGGCTTCGTCGATGAAGCCCAGCCCGGCCTCCGGCGCCAGATAGGCATGCTCCTGCATCGGCGTGTGATAGTCCCCCTCAACAATCGCATCACACTCAGCCCAGACCGCCTCCACATCACCCTTGCGGATGCGCATGTGCGCGATGATGTTGTCCCGGTCCGGAAACATGGCCTGCGCGCCCGGCTGCATCGACTGGCGCGGATCGGTGACGATGGGCAGATCCTCGTAATCCACCTCGATCAGCGCCCGCGCCTGGGCGGCGATCTTTTCGGTCTCGGCCACGATCAGCGCCACCTGGTCGCCCACGCAGCGCACCACGTCGCCGCCCAGCTTGGCCGAGCCCGGCCCGCACAGCACCGGCTGGTCGGGCGTGCCCAGGCCATACTCATTGTTGGGCACATCCCTGGCCGTGAAAACGGCCACCACGCCCGGCACCTGCTCGGCGCGGCGGGTATCGATGGCGCGGATGCGGGCGTGCGGCCGGCCGGCAAATAGGATCTTCATCCACAGTTGGCCGGGCATGTCGATATCGCCCGGGTACAAGGTCGCGCCGGTCACTTTGCCGACCGCGTCGACCCGTTTCGTCGATTGTCCAATAGCGCTCATTCCAGCTCCTGTCGCGGCCGCTCAGCGGCCCGTGGCGCGTTTGATTTCCAGGGCGAAGATCCGGCGCAGAATGGCGATGCTGGCCGCATAGGTGGGGTCCATGCCAAAATACGATAGATTCCCGGCGCCCAGGTTGCGGCCCTTCGACAGCGGCGTATCGGAGGCATAGTGCAGCAAGCCGAAATCGAACGGCAGCTCGTGCAGATCCACGATCTCATCCACCGGGTAGCGTTTGGGGCGCGCCACCTCAAAGGCAGCCGCCAGGTACGGGCCGGCTTCCATCTCAATCGAGGTGTAATTCTCTTTGTAAAACACGTGCGCGTAGCGCGTGTTCTGAAGAAACGTGCCGCGCACCGTGACCGCTTTCTGGTTGTCGAGCGCCGTGCCATACACCAGGTGCGGCGTCAGGTCGTGGGCGCTGAAGGCGTTGGTGAAGAGGAAGGTGTTGCGCGATTGCTCGTCGTAGACCACCCGCGGGATCATCACATCCCCGACCACGCCGTTCAGGCTGGCGGCCTTGCCCAGCACATACAGGCCGCGCAGCGCGGCCACGCGCGAGGCCACCTGGCTCAGGATCAGGTAAGCCGACATGCCCAGCGGGTAATCGATGTTAAGAATCAGCGCGTCGCTGTGCGCCAGCGCTTCAATGCCGGGCATTTGCAGCCGCGGATCGAGCCACTCCGGCCGCAGCCGGCTCAGCTCGGCCACCTGCGCGTCCACTTCAAACACGTCCTGATCGCTGGGAATGCGCAGCAAGCCGCAAGCGGCCTCATCCGCCGCGCGCGCCGCCGCCATCTCGCTTCCTTCTGGCGAATGGGCGTACTTCTTGAGCAGATAGTACAGAAAATTCTCGGCGCTGGACGGCACCTGGCGCGACTCAATGTCGCGCCACTCGGCCTGCAGGTCGGTATGCTCGGCTTTCACCAGGTAGCGCAGCAGCGCCTCGCGATGGCGCAAGCCAAAACCCGACAGCAGGTTGATCAGGCTGTGCGTGTTGCTGGAAACGAAATAGATTGGCCGCTCGCGCAGCGCCACCAGCGGCGCGCAGGCCGCCTCCACGTGCTCATACCAATCCAGATGCGCGCGGCGATAGTCGTTCAGGCTGCTGGCCAGCAGCCGCACCGACAGCTTCAGCGGCGCGGCCTGGATGGCGCGCAGCCGGGCCGGCAGCTCTGCCCCCCACACCCGCCGCAGCCGTTCCAGGTCGTCCGGTGCCACGCCCAACTGTTCCGCCAGGCGGGCCGCGAAGGCCGGCTCATCGCCGGCCTGGGCCGCCAGCTCGGCGGTTTGCAGCCGGCGATGCAGCTTGTTCCATTCAATCTGGAACGCGGTCAGCATCGGGATCAGGTCATCAATATCCGAGTGGCTGGCGATGAAGACTGCCAGGGTGTCTTCGCCGTTGTAGAGCGATTGCCGCCGGCGGGCCCGGCTGGGCGCCTGGGTCCAACGCTCGTCCAGCGTCACCCCGTGGCGGGCAAACACATCGCGCGACTGCCCCAAGATGACCAGCCGCACCCCACCGATGCATTCGGGCAGCCGCAGCACACTGTACAGAAAGGCCGACATATCCGGCGCTTCGTCGCGCGCGTGCTGGTGCAGCAGCGACTCCATTTGCGCGTGCGCTTCGATCAGAGTCTTGATCTGCACATCCTCGCTGGAGCGCAGCAGCGAGTAGTATGTGCGCACATACAGCTCGATCTCTTCCGAGCCCGAGCGTGGTACGTTTCGGTCCATGCGGCTGACTGGCCTAACGCACCAGGCTGCGGCGCTTGCCGTGGCCGCGCGGCGGCTTGGCGTCCGTGGGGCCGGGCCGCACCGGGTTGAGGATGGCGTAAAAAACGACCATCACGCCATAGGCCAGCACGTCCAACAGCACGGCCGCGCCGATCTGCACCAGCAGCTTGCCAGGCAGATTGGGCAGCCACTTGACGATGGTCACCTGGAAGTTTTGCGGAATGGCAAACGGCAAATACGGCCCGAGCAGATTCTTGTCCAGCACGTAGCCGGCCAGCCAGAATGCCCCGACCGTCATCAGGATGATGATGATAAACCCGATGCCGCGCCAGATCGGGTTGATATCCTTCTTCTTCAGTGTGGACTCGCGGAATGCCGGCTGAATTCTGCTCATGTTGTCGCCTCCTCACTCACGGCCTAGCGCGAAATGCGCTGGGCCTTTTCAAACGCCGCCAAGATCTTGTAGTAGCCGGTGCAGCGGCACAAATTGCCGGTCAGAGCTTGCTGCACTTCCCAGGTGCTGGGCTCTGGCCGCTCTTCCAGCAGCTTGGCGCCCGCCATCAGAAAGCCGGGCGTGCAGTAACCGCACTGCACCGCGCCCTCATCCACAAAGGCTTGCTGGATCGGGTGCAGTTGCCCGGGCGCGCCCAGCCCCTCCACCGTGATGATTTCCGCGCCATGCGCGCGCGGCGCCGGCACCATGCAGCTCATCACCGCCGCCCCGTCCAGGAAGACGGTGCACGCCCCGCACTCGCCCTCGGCGCAGCCTTCCTTGGTGCCAATGAGCTGCGCGTCCTCGCGCAGCAGCCGCAGCAGGGTCTTGTCGTTGCCGCCGCGCAGCACGTAATCCTGGTGATTGATGCGCGTGACAATCGGCTGCGACTCAGCGTGCGTCAGCGCGGCGGGCAGCACCTCCGGCCGCCCGGCCTGTTTGCCCCACAGCATCACCGGCCGCTCGGGCAGTTGGCCGCGAGCCTGGCCGGCCACGATCTGGCGCAGGGCGCGCGCCACCACCACCCCGACCATGTCCTGCCGATATTCGGCCGGGCTGCGCACATCCGAGATCGGCCGGGCAGCGGCGATGGCCAACTGGCCTGCCTGCTGGATGACTTCCGGCGTCAGCAATTTGCCAACCAGAAACGCCTCGGCCTGCGGGGCGCGCACGATGGTCGGCGCCACCGACCCCAGGGCGATCCGCGCCCGCGCCACCGGCTGCGCGGCCAGCGGCGCGCCGTTGGTGTAGTCAAAATCAATGACAACAGCGACATCCACCACCGAAATCGCCTGCGCGCGCCGCAGCGCCAGCTTGATAAACATCCCTCGCTCGCCGTTCTTCATGGCCGGAAAAGCGATATCCGCCAGCAATTCGTCCGGCTGCATCACCGTGCGCCGCACGCCGGTATAGAAGTCGCGCAGCGCCACTTGCCGCTGCCCGCGCAGCGAGACCAGGGTCACTACCGCGTCCAGAGCCATCAGCGGGGTAATGGTGTCGTTGGCTGGCGAGGCCGTAATCAGGTTGCCGGCCACCGTGGCGCGGTTGCGAATCTGCGGCGCGCCGACTTCCCAGCAGGCCTGCGCCAGCGGCAGCGCGCGCTCGACAACCAGCTTGGAATCCACGCAGTGATTATGCGTCACCAGCGCTCCCAGGTGAATGGCGCCATCCGCGTCGAGCGTGATCTGCGTCAGGCCGGGCACGCGCGTGATATCCACCAGCGTGGTGATCCCCTTGCGCACACCGCGCTCCAGCTCCAGGATCAGGTCGGTTGCGCCGGCGACGATGCGCGCCTGCTCGCGCTTTTCGGCCAGCACGGCCAGCGCCTCATCCAGGCTGGCGACGCTTTGAAATGTTTCCCACATAAGATATGCGCCTCATTTAGCCAGACGACTAGCTCACCAGGCCCAGAATGGCCGGCAGCAGTTGCTTCTTGCGGCTGACGACGCCCGGCGCGTCGAATGTTCCATCCGGCAGGCGCTTGTACGGCAGATCAGACAGCGCCGCCTGCTCGCCGGCCAGCACCAGCCGGCTGGAGCCGCGCACGACATCCGTCACCATCAGCACGAACAGATCCAGCCCCTTGGAATCGCGCAGCGCCTCCATGCCGTCGCGCACTTCCGGCAAGCGATCGGCCAGCTCGTGCAGGTTGGCCAGCTCGGCCTGGGCGATGCCAAATTTCACCTCGCCGCCTTCATACAGCTTCAAGTCGTCATTCAAGATCGAAGCAATACTGCGCACCGCGAAGCTGGCGCCGGCCGACAAAACCGCTTCCCCGAACGCCTGCCAACTCTCGAACGGCAGCCCGCCCGGCCCCAACGCCCAGTCGCCCAGGCGGGCCGCCGCCTGGCGGTCGCGCTCGGTGGTGGTGGGCGAGCGCAAAATCAGCGTGTCTGACATCAAGCCCGCCAGCAGCAAACCGGCCAACGGCGCCGGGGCCTTCAGACCGGCCAGGTGTATGCGCTCGCTCACCAGGGTCGAGGTGCTGCCGACCGGGTCAGTGGTGAACGGGATGGGCAGATTGGTGGGCAAGTTGCCCAGCCGGTGATGGTCGAGCACCTCCACCAGGTCGGCCTCATCCAGCGCTCCCAGGGCCTGGGCCGGCTCGTTGTGATCGACCAGGATGATGCGCATGCGCGGCGGGTTGAGCACATCCGGCGTGCGCACCACGCCAAAATAAGTCTCGTCGTCGCGGGTGACAATAAAGTCGTCGCGCTCGTCGCGCACAACCCGCGCCCGGCCGTCGCGCACGCGCATGCTCATGGGAAAACGCGGCCCATCGGCGTCCATGGCCTCGCGGCACGGCACCGATAGCATGCGCGAGACAGACACGTTGTCCAGGTCGAGCCGTTGGTCCATCTGCCGCGACAGAAAGCGAAAGACGCTGTTGCCGGTTACCAGGCCGGCCGGGAGGCCATCCGCGGACACCACCGGCGCGCCGGTGTGGCTGGTGGAAGCGACGGCCCAGGCCTCGCGCAGCGGCCGGTCTGGCAAAATCGGCGGCAGCGTGCGGGCGATGCGCTCAAAGCGCGGCGAGGCATCCGGCACCAGCCGCGGCGGCTCCAGGCCGGCGGTCTTCAGCACCCAGGTGGTCTGCACGTTCAGGCCGCCGGCGCGCGCGGCGATGGCGTTCAGCCCGTCGCGCTCGCGTAACAACCAGGCATAGCCCATGGCGGAGGCAATGGCATCCGTGTCGGGGTTCAAATGGCCAATCACGTATACCGGGGTGATCGCCGCGGAACGTTCGGCGGCGGTATTGTCCTGCGCGGCCTTGTACGGCGCGGGTGCGGCTGTCTCAGCCATGCGCGCTCTCCTTCTGGGCCGGCGCCAGGTCGTACACTCGCCAGCCCAGCGCGTGCAGATCGCCATTGGGCAGGGCGTCGCCGGGCAGGGCGGCCAGGGTCAGCTCGGCCTCGGCCGTCACATTCCCATCCGCCAGCCGCAGCTCCGCGTGCGCCACGGCCAGCCGCCCGCGCATTTTGATCAGCCGGCCATGGACCGTCAGCGTCTGGCCCAACGGCGTGGGGCGGCGATATTTCACTTCGATCTTGGCCGTCAGCATAAAGCGTTTGTGGTCGCCAATCATCACCACCCGGCCGCCGGCTTCGTCCAGCAGCGTGGCCACAATGCCGCCATGCAGCACGCCCGGATAGCCCTGAAACTGCTCCGGCGGGTGATAGGTGGCCGTCACTTCGTCGGGGCCGGTTTCATAGAACACCAGCCGCAAGCCGGCCGGGTTTTCCAGTCCACACACGAAACACATCGCCGAATTGGGCTGCTGAATGCTCAGATTGGTTTCCATTGGATCGCATCGCCGCAGGCGCCCGGCGAACAGCGCCTGTCACCCTGCGAATTTGAAACTCCATTATAGTACGTCCTTCTTATCCGCCACACCACCACCCACGCGAAGGGATGCCGATGAAAGTTCGCCACCTCAACCAGTTGTCGGTGCACCATTCGGACACGCTTGATGATAAATACGACGTTGCCGAGAAACCCTTGCCGCCGGACCTGTCCACCGAACACCCGACCTACCAGGGAAAGCCGGTGCATTGGATGACCAACTTCGGGTACACCCACAAAGGCACGCGCGCCGCGCCCCCGGCCCGCCTCGAAGAAACCTACGACATCGAGCTCGACGGGCACCAGAACCCGGAGGCGCATCTGGTTTACTTTGACGGAAGCGCCGTGCAGCCTTTGGCGACGCGCCCCTCGGATGCCACGCCCGGCAAGCTCAAGGCGACGCTCGATCTGGGGGATCCGCCCATCGGCTGGACAGTCCGCTAGCTGTCCGCGGGCGATTGGCTTTCCTGCCATGCCTGCATGATTTCGCGATGGTGGGCCACGCCCTGTAAGAAGTGCCGGCGCGCATCGTCATCGGCGATGGCGCCGGCGCGGGCCTGGAGCAGGCCATAGGCTGCCTGCAGCACGCTTGGGGCGCGCGCGTCGCGGGCGGCGCGCAGCACCTGATAGCAGCTCAGGTACACCCGCAGCGGCGCATCCGTGCCTTCGAGCAGGCCGTCGCCGGCCAGTACGCCCAAAATCGTTTCGACCTGCGCCAGGGCCGCGGCCGTTTCGCCGGCAGCCAGCCACAGGCGCGCCAGGCCGGCGCCCGGCTCGGTGGCCAGCACCGGCTGCTCCAGCTCGGCGCGGATACTGAGGGCTGCCTGATAGGCTTCAAGCGCGCCGGCCTGATCCTCGCCGGCGGCCAGACTGTGACCGAGGTACGTCTGCGCCCAGCCTTCCGCGCTGCGGTCATGATCCTGGCGGGACAATTCCAAGGCCCGGCGGGCGCTGTTGAGCGCGGCCGGGCTGTCGCCCAGGGCGCCGGCATGGGCGCTCAAATTGATCAGCCCATACGTCTCGCTCAAGCGATCGCCTATCTCGCGCGCCAGGCGCAAGTTTTGCTCGGCGTGGGCTCTGGCTCCAGCGGCATCGCCCTGCAGGCCGGCGATCCAGCCCAGATTGTTGAGCACCAGACTCTCGCCGGCGCGGTGACCAATCTCACGCGCAATGGCCAGTGACTGAGCAAAGTAGCGTTGGGCGGCGGCATAATCGCCCTGGTATCCGCTGAGATTGCCCAAATTGTTAAGCGGCATGGCCTGCCCGCGCCGGTCGCCCAATGCCTGGTAGAGCGCCAGACTGTGTTGAAAATTATCGGCGGCGCCGCGCGTGTCCTTTTGCTCAAGCTGGATCATACCTAACAGGTTGAGCAGGCTGGCCTCGTCACGCGCCATTTTTAGCTCGCGCGCTGGCGCCAGGCCGGCCTCGGCGCGCTGCCGCGCCAGCCCATACTCGCCCTGCCGGCGAAAACTATCAGCAGCGGCAAAATAGGCCGGCACAGTGGCGCCGGCCAGCCCGGCTGCCTGCGCCCGCGTTGCTGCCTGGTCGGCCAGGAGGGCCGCTTCGCTATAATTACCCAGCGCGGCGGCCAACTGCGCCTGGCGCACGGCCACTTCAACGCTGGGTCCGGCTTCATCCAACGCCAGCGCCAGAGTGTGCATGGCCGCCAGGTCGGCCTCACGCTCCGCCTGCTTCGCTTGCAGGGCATACACCGCCTCGCGCGCGGCCAGCAGATCGAAGCGCTCGCGTGCTGACTCGGCTGGGGTCAGCGCCAACGCCCGGCTGAAGTAATCGACCGCCGGCGCGTTTTGGTATTGGCTGGCGGCCAGTTGGCCGGCCAGCCACAAATAGCGGCGGGCCTGGTCCGCCAGGCCAGCCTGCTCGGCGTGATAGGCCAGCTCGCCAGCGTGGGGTGCCAGGTCCGGCGTATACAGCCGCTCCAGCGCTTCGGCAGCCAGCGTGTGCAGCGCCTGGCGGCGAGTGTGCACCTGCATGTTATAGGCCGCGTCGCGCAGCAGCGCGTGCCGAAAAATGTGGCGCAGCGCGTTGAGCGCCGACCAGATATCCTGCCGTTCGGCCTCGGCGATGGTGTCGGGCAGGCGCGGCTCGGCGCGCAGCATGTCAGCCAGCAGCCGCACTTCAAATTCCCGGCCCAGCACGGCCGCCGTCTGCACCACCTCGCGCACCGACTGCGTCAGGCGGTCCAGCCGCGCCACCAGCACCGCGTTAACGTCGCTGGGCAGCGGCTGGCCGCCGGTCACCGCCATCTGCCAGGCGCCGTCGATCTGTTCCAGCCGTCCCTCGTCGCGCAGGTAGCTGAGGATCTGCTCAGAGAAAAATGGGTTGCCCTGAGCGTCCTGCTCCAGCCGGTTCAGCAGGCTATCCCCCGCCGGCGCGCCCAGGTGCGCCTGGGCCTGGGCGGCCATGGCGGCCCGGTTGAGCCCGCCCAGGAACAGGTCAGTCCGCGAAAAAGCCGCCAGCGGCAGCCCGGCTCCTTCAAAGCGAGCGGTCATCACCAGCGCCAGCGGGTAAGCGGTGCGGTCATCGGCGGTCAGCGTGCGCAGCAGGCGCGGCAAGAAGGCCTTGCTGTCGTCGTCCAGCCAATGGGCGTCTTCCAGCACCAGCACCACCGGCTGGCGCCGGCTTTCCGCTTGCAGCAGCGTGGCAAGCGCGATCAGGGTGTTATCGTAGCGGGCCGCGGTATCCACCTGCTCGTAGAGCGAATCCGGCCAACGCAGCCCTACCAGCGCGCCCAGGAAGGAGCGCGTGCGGTCTAACTCGCCCGCCAGCGGGCCGGGCGGGATGGCGGCGATCAGCGCATCCAACTTGCGATTGAAGCTGCGTTTGTTGCGCGCCTCGGTGGCCGCGGCCGCCAGGCCCAAATAGGACCGCAGCCAGTATCTGAAGGGGTTCAAGGCGGCGCGCAGGATTTCGTCGGCTGGCGCCCAGGCGATGAGGCAGGCCGGCTGCTGCCGGCTGACCGCCTGCAAGAATTGGTGGACCAGCCGGCTCTTGCCAATGCCGGGCTCGCCCCACACTACGATGGCGCCCGCGCCGCGCCCGGCCAAGATCGGCTGCGCGAAGGCCAGCAGGTCGGCCAGCTCATGCTCGCGCCCCACCCACTGGCTGGCATAGGTGAGAGCGGGCGTTTCTTTGCGCTCCTGCAGCAGGTAAACCATCTGCGGCAGGGCAAAGCCTTTGAACATCATTTCCGCCAGCGGTTCCAGCACAAAGCGCGCCTGCGCCCGCTGCGCCGCCGGCGCATCCAGCCAAATCTCGCCGCGCGGCGCGCGCGTCATGAAGCGCGCCGCCAGGTTCACCCCGCGCCCGTACGGCGCGAACTGTTCGGCCAGATCGCCGCCGATGAAGCCGGTGTGGGCGATGCGGTACGTCACGCCGCCGCTGATGGGGATCTCCGTTTGCGATTGCAGCTCCAGCACAAAGTGCAGCGCGCGCTCCACGTCGTTCTCGTTAGCAATCGGCACGCCCCAGATGATCAGCAGGTTGGCGCCCTTGTCGCCAAAATCCAACTGCGTCAGCAAGCCGCCATAGCGGTCTTGCAGCATGAAGACGGTCTGCATAAAACGCTCAAGCTGCGTGTCGCTGCGGATGGTTGGCAGGCTGACCATCAAATGCACCACCTGGCGGAACTCGCCCGAGCGCGGCTCGAGCCACAGCTCACGCGGATAGAAACGGCTGGCCCGCTCCAGATCGATTGACAGCGGCGCCGCCGGCAGCGGCTCGGGCAGCTCGGCGCCCAGGCTGCTGACGCGAAAGTATGCGCCGACCGGCTCAGCCGTGACCCACGCCTGTGCCAGACGGTAGAGTGAAGCCTCGAGCACAATGTCGCCCGCGCGCGCTTGGTGCTCCGCATTGGCGCAGCCGTCAATGGTGGCGCCGTGAAAATAGAAATTCGCCCGCCGGCCATCGCCCGCGGAGACGATGCCCCAGGTGGTGTGGCCCAGCGCCAGGCCGGCCTTGGCGGTCATGCTGAAGGCGCCATACGGCGTGGCATGCGTGGGCTGGGCGGACATGCGCTGCTGGATTTTCCAGGCGGCGGCCAGGGCGCGCAAAGGCGCCTGCTCCAGCACATCCAGCGGGAACAGGGCGGTAAAGGCATCGCCCGGCTGGGTGACCACAAAGCCACCCTGCTCGAAGACGGCGGCAATCAGCGGCCCCATCACGGCCCGCATCACCTGTGACAGCACTTCCGCGCCGTGCTGGCCGTGGTTCATGAGGGCGTCTGTCAACTGCGAGAAACCAGAGATATCGACAAACAGGCCCACGGCCGGAAACGAGCCCTGGAACTGGCCAGCCGCGTCATTTTGAAGGATAAAGTTTGGGACGAGGCGATGGATCATGCTGGGGTGAGGATAACACGGCTTGGGCGTTCAATGCACACTTTGCTGTGAACAAGGTAATCAAGGCTGTTTCGGCCGAATTGGGTGCCGTGGTCAGACCTTCGTCTG
>JAYTFQ010000812.1:0-6031 GCA_043734225.1 Anaerolineales bacterium
TGGCGCGGATAAAGCGCTCCACCACGTGCGGGCCCAGGGCGTCGCACACCACCTGGTCTTTTTCCAGCTCGTCCAGCGCCTGCCGCAGCGAAGTCGGCAGGGTCTGCATGCCCGCCCGCCGCTCGGTGTCCAGGTACAGGTTTTCGTTGGTCGCATCCGGCGCCGGCAATTCGCGCCGGATACCGTCCAGCCCGGCTGCCAGCATCACCGTAAACGCCAGGTATGGGTTGCAGCTCGGATCGGGGCAGCGCAGCTCAATGCGCGTCGCTTCGGCCCGGGCCGCGCGCGGCACGCGGATCAGCGCCGAGCGGTTGATGCGCCCCCAACTGATATACACCGGCGCCTCATAGCCCGGCACCAGGCGCTTGTACGAGTTCACCAGCGGCGCCACCACCGCGCTTAATCCGCGCGCGTGCGCCAGTTGGCCGGCGATGAAATGCTTGGCAATGCTCGATAACCCGTGCGGGTCACCCGGGTCCACAAACGCGTTGCTGCCGTTGGCCTTGTAGAACAGGCTCTGGTGCACATGCATGCCGTTGCCATTGACGCCACGGAACGGTTTGGGCATGAACGAGGCATGCAGGTTGGCCTGCTGCGCCAGCAGTTGTAGCACAAAGCGAAACGTCGCGGCATTGTCAGCCGTGGTCAGCGCGTTGGCATAGTTGAAGTCGATCTCATGCTGCCCGTTGGAAACTTCGGCATGCATTGCCTCCACCACAATGCCAAAGGCGTCCAATGTGGAGACCATCCGCCGCCACAGTCCCGCCGCCTGGTCGGTAGGCGAGTCGAAATAGCCCGTCTCGTCCTGCGGCTGCGGCGGGGTCACATGGCCATCGGGCTGCACGTTCAGCAGAAAGAATTCCAGCTCCGGGCCGGTGTTATAGATAAAACCCAGCTTGGCCGCTTCTTCCAGCGCGCGCGTCAGCACATAGCGCGCGTCGCCGGGAAATGGCTCGCCGGTTGGCGTGTGCACGTTGCAGATCAGCCGCGCCGTCGCCTCTTCGCCCGACAGCCACGGCAAAACGGCAAATGTCGCCGGGTCGGGGCTCAAATACATGTCGCTTTCGGCCACCCGCGCGAAGCCTTCCACCGACGAGCCATCAAACCAGGCGCCGTGGTCGAATGCTTCGGCCAGATGCCGCGCCGGGATGGTCATGCTTTTTATGGCGCCCATCAGGTCGGTGAACTGCAAAACGACGAACTTGATGTGGTCTTGTTCGACGCGGGCCAGGATATCGGCGGGAGAGGGATTGGGCATGCTCACCGGGTCAATGCGGCCGCAAGGCCTGCGAGGCAAAGGCCAGCACCACCACCGCCAGGATAACCAGCGCCACGGTGCCCATCATCATAGCCTGTTGGCTGCGCCAGAACGGCACCACCGTGGCTGCGCCGGTGCCCTTTTCCAGGATGGACAGGTCCGCCGCGTCCGGATGGTCCAATGCCTCAATAAAAGCGCGAACGTCCGGATAGCGGTCATCCGGGTTGCGCTGCAAACACCTGGCCACGATTGCCGCCACCTGCGGCGAAACCGTCGGCCGTGTTTTGTCCAGCCTTGGGATCGGCGCCTGCGTGTGCTGCGCCATGATGGCCAGCGGCGTATCCCCGCTGAATGGCGGCTTGCCGTCCAGCAGCTCGTAAAACATGATCCCCAGCGCATACAGGTCGGTGCGCTGGTCGCCGCGCTGGCCTTCCACCTGCTCCGGCGACATATATTCTGGCGTGCCGGCCGCGCTGGATAGGTTGGAATACGTCACGCGCATCGCCGTCTTGGTCAGCGCCAGGCCAAAATCAATAATCACCGGCTCGCCTTCCGGCGTGATCAGAATGTTCTCCGGCTTCAAATCGCGGTGAATCACATTGTTTTCGTGGCAATAGGCGATGGCATCCGCGATTTTGCGGATCACGGCCACCGCCTCGTCGGCCGGCACTGGCGCATGCTGCTGCACCCAGGTTCGCATCGACTCGCCATTCACCAGCTCGGTCACCAGGAACGGCATGCGGTTGAACGTCCCCGAGGCCAGCCCGTGCTGGATGGCCGGGTGGTGCAGGGTCTTCATCACTTCCAATTCGCGCTGAAATCGCTCGTATTGGGCCGGGTCGCCGATCATGGTCGGGTCGGGGATTTTCACCGCCACTTCCTGCCCGCTGGTAATGTCGACCGCGCGATAAATGCTGCCCATGCCGCCCTGCGCCATGGCCGCGCGGATTTGATATCGATCAAACTGATCGCCGATCTGAAGGGACATCGCGGACATTATAGCCTGATCAGCCAATTCAAAAGAGTGAGTGCAGCGCTGCCGCTACCCGGTTCCAGGCCGAAAGCGGCTTAAGGTCCGCTGCGGCCGGCGTGCCCACCTGCTCCACGCGCGCCACCACCACTGAGGCGTTGTCGTCCGTCTGGCGCTCCAGCGCCAGGCTCACAAGCCGCTCGCCCAACTCGTCGACGCTGCGCATCTGCGTGCTCATGACGGCGAATTCGGCATCCTGCACATATGCCCACAGTCCGTCGCTGCACAGGATGATCACGTCGCCGGCTAGGAGCGTGATATGGCTGATATCCGGCTGCACAAACAGGTTCAATCCCAGGCTCCGGTTCAGCACGCTGCGCTGCGCGTGTGTGCGCACCTTGTCAGGCGAGATCACCTTCATCCGCACCAACTCGGCCACCAGGCTGTGGTCGTTGGTCAGGCAGCGGGCCTGCCCGTCGCGCACCAGGTAGGCGCGCGTGTCGCCCACGTGTGCCAGGTACAGCCGGTCGCCGGCCACATTCGCCACGGTCAGCGTCGTCCCCATCTGCCCGGCGTTCAGCCGAAAGGAGGCCTGGTGCACGGCCAGGTTAGCCTGCTCCAGCGCGCCCTTCAGCGCCGCCGGCCGGCTGTCCAGAGTATCGCGGTAAAACGCCTCGAAAAACGTGTCGATCGCCGTGACGCTGGCCACCCCGCCCTTGGCATAACCGCCCATGCCGTCCGCGATCGCCAGCAGGCTGCCGTGCGTCTCGCGCACCCGCGTGTCCGCCGGCACCAGCAGGCGCGTCGTATCCTGGTTCTCGTCGCGCACGAGACCCACATGGCTCAGCGTTTTGGCCAGCAGCGCCGTGGCAGGCATCTCAGTCCAGTAAACGCAAAGAAGGAGCCCGGCCGCGGCCGGCTCCTTCTTTGTTCACTTGCCTTCGATATCTCCGGCCGTCAATCGCCGCCGGCCGCGCTTGGCATCGTGCCAATGATGGTTTTGCCCTGCCTGCGGCTGTTATACGCCAGGTAAGCGGCGCTGATCAGCCCCCAGCCCAAGGTTATCAGCAGCGCGATGATCGTCGCCTGGGTCGACACCCCGCCCGTGGTCAGCCCGATAACCAGGATCGCCACCAGCATGCCGACGTTGCCCACCAACCCCAGGAAGGGAATAATCGCGTGCTTGACGCTGTGGAACTCGGCCCTCCCGGCGAAGCTCACGAAAGTGACGCCGCAGATCATCGCGTACAGGATAAAGGTGCCGATGTTGGAAGCCAGCGTCGTGCCCGTCAGGGCGGTGACGTTGATCAACCCCAGCGAGCCGATGATCGCGCACACCGCCACCATGATCCAGATCCCGACGTGCGGCGTGGCATATTTGCCGTGCAGCAGACCCATCACGTCCGGCATTTCCTTGTCCTGCGCCATGGCAAAGCTCATCCGCACCGCGGTGTTCAGCGCCGCCAGCGTCGTGCCCAGGATGGCAAATACCACCGTGATCGACAGGATGATCATCAGCGCGAAGCCGTTGCCGCCCAGCAGCGCATCCCCCATCAGCTTCACCAGGTCGCCGATCGGCGCGCCCGAGGCCGCCACGGCCGCCATGCCCGTTGCGATTGAGCCGTCCGCCGCGGTGGCCACCAGCTTATCACTGACCGCGAAGTTCGCCGCAAAATACTCCAGAAAGTAGGCGAACACGCCCTGGATCACGAGCGATAGGATCACCGCTCGCGGAATGTCGCGCTTGGGGTTCTTGGCTTCGGCCGCCAGCGAGGTGGCCGACTCAAACCCCACCAAAATCAGGATAGCGATCGTCGACTGAAACAACATGCCGCCAATATTGTGCGGCGTAATGACCGAGACCGCGTTCGGGTGCGCCCAGGCCGTAATCCCCAGCGGGTTGACCACGCGAAAGACGATGGCCAGGATGCTGAACCCCACCAGCGCCGTCAGCTGGATGATGTTCATCGCGATATTGATATTGGTCGAGCCGGTAATGCCGCGCACCGCGATCAAGCCGACGATGATCGAGAAGACGATGGCCACCACGATCTGGCCCGCCACCGGCAGGTTGATGCCGAACTGGCCCAGGATATAAGTGATAAGCAGGGCCATGAACGACACCATCACGCCCGGGTAGACCCAATAGAACAGGTGCGCCGCCCAGCCGGTGACGAACTTGGCGATGCGCGCGAAGCGCTGGTGCTTGGGCTCGTCGCGATCCAGAAAGGCCTTTTCAGCGAAGTAGTATGAGCCGCCCGCGCCCGCGTCCGGATAGCGCCGGGCCAGCTCGGCGAAGGAAAAGGCCGTCAGCAGGGCGATGATCAGCGCCACCACGATGCCCGTCCACATATCCGTGCTGCCGCCAGTATTGGCCGCCTGCAGCTGCATCGTAATCCACAAGAATGCGCCGGGCGCAATCAGGGCCATGGCGTTCATGGTCACGCCCGTCAGCCCTAAGGTGCGCTGCATGCCGCCGGTCGAAGCTGTCTTATCTGTCATGCCTGGCCTCCTGGGAAACCCTGGCTGGTTGGCCGGAAACGAAAAAATGCCCTTAGCTCATTGAGAGCCAAGGGCATCAGGGCCCGGCGCGGTTCAAGGTATTTGGTTGTTTGCGTTGCGAATATCGCAACAGCAACTGGCTATCTGATAATTTACCGACTCGCGGGGGTTGTCACAATCCCCAAATGGGCCATATTCTGAGAATGGTCAAGCCCCACCCCGCCCCCCAAATAGGCCATATGGCCAAATGGTGAACACGCTATAATCGCTCACGCGATGAGCAATCTCGATCTGATCGACTGGCGCCTGGTCGCCTTCAGCGCCCTCTGGCTAACCGGCCTGGCCGTCCTCCTGGCCGTCTTCAGCTTCGCCGATTACCTGGCCGCCCAGCAGCACCTGCGCACCCGCGCCGTCCTGGGCTGGCCCGGTTCCCAGGCTGCCATTCACACCGGGCTGCTGCTCTTTAGCCTTGGCCTATTGGGCACCGCAGATCCCTGGTGGCAGCAATTGCTCTGGGCCTTCCTCGCCGCCGCCTTTGCCTACCTCGCCTGGTCCGCCTGGCGCCGCCGCGCCCGCCCCCAGTCTTAGCTTTTGTGGGAGCGCACCTGCCCCCAGCCGTTTTGGGGGTTGCAGGCGCGATGCCGCCGCTACCTTGTGGGAGCGCACCTGCCCCCAGCGGTTTTGAGGGTTGCAGACACGATGCGTCATGTCATGCAATCGAGTTATCCTGATCAGCCCTCTACGCCTGTCACCCGAGCGCGAATGCAGTCGTGCGGAAATTCGACCACGGTTGCGCGCGACGCATAGCGCCCCGTAGGGGATGGGCCTCCCGGCCGGCATTATCGACAGCCTGTCCCGAACCGCGCGAGCACATCCAGCGACTGTAACGGACTTCCCACCTATTGATATTACCGATCGACGCCCTGTAGGAGCGCCTTGCAGGCACGATGCCGCCAGTGTCTTGCAGGAGCGCCTTGCAGACGCGATGCCGCCAGTGTCTTGTCGGAGCGCCTTGCAGGCGCGATGGCCATGTCCTGTAGGCGAGCTGTCTTCATCAACCCTCTCACGTCTCCCCCGGATGTCATAGCGCGCGGTAAGTTATTACGCAAAAACTTTCTTTGTCTGTCCATTCTGAGTGGTCATGCCGCGCCCGGCATGTTATGACGCCAGAAACCTGCCTTGCCAGCCCTCTACAACTGTCGCTCTGAGAGGTTGTGAACCTATCGACGCCACAGTTCCATGCGGGCAGCACCCGGCGGCGGTGTCGGCGATCGCGCCGCTTGCTGAGGCGAGTTGGCTGC
>JAYTFQ010000813.1:0-3783 GCA_043734225.1 Anaerolineales bacterium
CCCACCAGGCTGTTGGTGGTGGTCACCTCGCCGGTGCAGCCCAGCGTGCCGCTGCACCAGGTAACTGCCCCGGCCGCGGCCGCCGCGCCGTTGGCCCAATACTCGCTGGGTACAACATAGTTGCCGTTCATCAGCGGCGTGACGCCGCCGTAGCCCACCCAGTCGTGGGTCTGGCTGCCCACCAGGCTGTTGGTGGTGGTCACCGCGCCGGTGCAGCCCAGCGTGCCGCTGCACCAGGTGACTGCCCCGACAACCGCCGCGCCATTGGCCCAGAAGGAGCTGTCCACCACATAGTTGCCGTTAGTCAGCGCCGTGACATTTCCCACCGAGTCGTTAGTCTGGCTGCCCACCAGGCTGTTGGTGGTGGTCACCACGCCGGTACAGCCCAGCGTGCCGCTGCACCAGGTAATTGCCCCGGCATCCGCTGCCGCGCCGTTGTCCCAGTAAGCGCTGTTCACCACATAGTTGCCGTTGCCTAAGGCGGTGACGATGAAACGGCCCACCTGGTCGTTGGTCTGGCTGCCTACCAGGCTGTTGGTCGTGGTCACTGCGCCGGTGCAGCCCAGGGTGCCGCTGCACCAGGTGGCCGCCCCGGCCGAGGCCGCCGCGCCGTTGGCCCAAGTGGAGCTCTTCACGACGTAGTTGCCATTGCTCAGCAGCGTGATACCGTTGCTGGCAACTCGATCGTTGGCCTGGCTGCCCACCAGGCTGTTGGTGGTCGTCACCACGCCGGCGCAGCCCAGCGTGCCGCTGCACCAGGTGGCCGCCCCGGCATGGGCCGCCGCGCCGTTGGCCCAGTAGGAGCTCTCCACCACATAGTTGCTGTTGCTCAGCACCGTGACGCGGTCGTAGCCCACGACGTCGCCGGCCTGGCTGCCGGTGAGCGTGCTGATCAGCGCGCGGGTGCGGCCGTTGTACAGATACACCGCCCCCACGTTGGTTTTCACGCCGGCGCTGTAATACGGATCGGTGACGATGACATTGCCGTTGGGCAGCGCAAACACCCAAATGCCAAACTGGCCGCTGCCAGGCGGACCGTGGAGGTCCACCTGCGTCGCGGCAGCGCCTGGCGCCGCTGGCCCCGCCGAGGCAAACGGGGTGCGAATGGCCAACCCGGCCAGCAGGCTGGCGGCCATCAGGAGCGTGAAGAGCGGCGAACGTAGGGCCTTTTTGCTCATGCTTGGCCTCCGGTGAGTACCATCATGCACTATGGTCGTCCTGCAAACGTGGCAACTGACAGGCCTGCGTCCTGCATGCGAGCAATGTCCAGGCCCGGCCGGAATTGTCATGGTCGTTTGTCTCCCCTCATCCCATTGTAGCAAGCTTTAGGGCCAGAACCAGTTTTCTATTCGACCACTCAAAACAGCCGCAGCTGCCCGCGCCCCTCAATCGCTAGCGGCACATCATAAAACCCGCCGCGCGCATCGGGGAAACAGGACACGGAAAAGCGCCGGTGCAGGTCGTGCTGCTGGCGCCAGGGCGGACGGCGCGCGTCCTCGATCCAGCCGGCCGCCAGCTGCCCCAGGTCCAACTTCACCTGCTGCGTGGCCGGGGCGTTCAGCGCCTGGGCCACCGCGCCCGTCAGCAGATCGGTGAGCTGGATAAACTCGCAGTGCTCGGCCAGCGCCGGCTCGGCCTGGCGCGGGTCGCCGGGCACCAGCGTCACCCGCCCACTGGGCACCGTCACCCGCGGGCCGGCGCCGGCCTTGCGCCGCCGGGCGCGCCGCACCAGTTCGCTGGGCAGATAGGTGCAGAAATTGTCCTCCTGCGAGCGGGTAATGCCCTCTGAATAGAGGTCCAGCGTCACTTCATCGTAGTCCTTAAGCGACCAGGCGATGCCGCCGAAGACGGCCAGCGTGGCGGTGTGGTTGTAAAGATGAAACGGCCTGGGGAAGCGCGCCGGGTCGAAAGCGGGCGCGCGCGTGTCGGCGATCATGCACTTGAAAAAGCAGTAGCCGGCCAGCTCGTCAAAATACAATCGCAGCCAATCGGCGGCGATGCGCGCCTTGGGGCTGCGGGCGTTGTCGCGCAGCGCCACAAAGTGGATGCGCCCACTGTAGCCGCGGCGCGCCGCCGCCAGCGCCGCGCCGGCCCGCGCCCACTGGCCGCCGTGCGCGGCCACCAGCAGCGCCCCGTGCAATTGAAAGCGGTCGTGCGTGGTGTCGGTGCCGCTCTCATCGTGGTAGACATTGAAACGGCCAGCCTTGCCCGCCGGCGCGCCAAATGCGTCCAGCGGGAGCTGCTGCCCCTTGGGCGGCATTTACCCGCCCGCGCCGAGCGGGAACGTCGCGGCCATCTGCCAGGCGCCTTGGTTATATTCCAGCAGCGTCACCGCCTCGGCCCGCAGGCGCAGCGGCAGCGTGGCGCGGCAGGTGGCCTGGAAGCGCGCCGCCACCGCCTCCAGCCGCGCCGTGTCGTCCATGTTGGCCACGGTCAGGTGCGGGATGATTTGGGCATGCCGGCCGCCATACGGCGGATATTCCGGAAAGGCGGCCGCTACGCGCTGCGTCAGCAAACGGAAGGGCTCCACTGGATCGGGCGCCAGATATAGCACCTTGGGGAAGCGGCCGACCGAGGCCAGGGCGTAATCGAACGCGGCAAACTCCGCGAACAGCGCCGCCAGCCGCGCCCGGGCGGCGGGGGCCAGCGCCAGGGGTTGAAAGGGATACAGTACGGTCACATGCGCCGGCACGCCCAGCGCCGCCGCCGGATCGTGCTCGTCGCGATAGGCCTTGACGATCGACTCGGCCTCCGGGGCCAAAACCACCAGCGCCGATTCGGAGATAATCTCGCTCACAGGTCGTAGTTGAGCTTGAAGGTGGATCGGATCCACGCGCCCATATCGACGCCGGCCTGGCGGGGATCAGGCCGCAAGGGCTGCTTGGCCCTGGCGGCGCGGATGGCGCTCATAGTTTCGCTGACATCCCTGACCTCGGTCACCTGGCCGTCAAAGACAATTAGCTCGAACACGATCTCATATTTCCAGGCGGGATGAAAACCCATATGGACATAGAGCGCCGGGATGAAATCGGCGCCGGCCAGCAGGCCGCCGCTGAAAGGCACGACCAGGTTGAGATGCGCGTACACGTGGTTGAAAAACGGAATACGACTTTGAGGCGCCGCTGGCTGAATGCCGTTAATCGCCGGCCCGCTGAGGCCGGTCTGGCCCTCGCCAGGTGGTTGAAGATTAACTTCCAATTGGTCCAGCATCAGTTGGCCCGCGCGCAGCACGTACTGGCAAACATAGCCTCGCCAGCAATTGCTGGCGAACGGCATCGGCTGCAGGCCGAACTGGTCCGGGCTGAAAAGATCACCGCCATTGACACCGACAATTGCAAACTCACCCTGGTCCAGCATCAACTGATCGGGCGTTTGAGCGGTCATATGGGTCCTCGCGGCAGGTTGGCGTGAGAATTATAGACGCGCGCGCCGGGGGGCGCAAAGACTGGCGGCTCTGTCGAAGCATGGCTTTCTCAAGAACGGCAAGCTCGCGGAGCCGGAGTGCCACAGGCGGTTGAAACCGCAGCAACGAAGGCACAAAGCCCGCCTGCGCGGGCTGGTTGCGCTCATTAGCGTTTGGCGTAGCCGCCAGACCCGACTTTGAGAAAGCCATACTCTGTCGAGACCGCGCACAACATCGCTTTATCAATGACCAGACCTGCCAGGCGCTTCGCGGAAACCTGGCACCTAGATTTGGCCCCAATAAGGCTACAAGTTGACCATAACTAGGCTGGGGGCAGGCAAAAAGAGTGGCGATAACTCTCCAAGAAGCGTACAACGGTG
>JAYTFQ010000814.1:0-1737 GCA_043734225.1 Anaerolineales bacterium
TGGGCGGTGGAAAAATATCTGTAGCGCCTCGGTCACTGTAGACAGGCCCTTAGGACGCCAACGAGTCCTGAGGGCCTTTTTTATTCTCCGCTTACGGCCGTGGTCGATCAATCGGGCGCTGGGCCGGCAAAAGCACGGCGCTGTCCGCAATAGCCGCTCCATGCCTCGCGGAAATGTTATTGAACGTAATTTGGGTAACTACTCAGGTCATCGGCACGAGAAATGCTATAGTCGAGCAGCATGTTGAGCCGCGAAGAAATCCTAGCCGTCTATGAAGCGGGCCCGGAGGCCGTGGTGGCCTTGGTGGAGCGCCTGCTGACCGAGCAGTCTGAGTTGGCCCAACAGGTTCAGACGTTAGCGGCCCGGGTGCAAGAGTTGGAAACCCGCGTGAATAAGGACAGCCACAATAGCCATAAGCCGCCGTCCAGTGATGGCTTGGCCAAGTTGCCGCGGCGACGCAGCCGGCGCAAACGCAGCGGCAAGGCTTCGGGCGGGCAAGCCGGCCATACCGGGTTCACCTTGCAGCCGGTGGCTGAGCCGAACCAGATCGTGACGCATGCTCCCCCCCAAGCGTGCCCGCAGTGCCAGACCAGCCTGGAAACGGCGTCGCGGGTGATCCGCGAGCGGCGCCAGGTGTTTGAATTGCCGCCCCTGCAACCGGTCGTGATCGAGCATCAGTTGCTGCAGGTGTGTTGTCCGCAGTGCCAAGCGGTCGCCGCCGGCCAGTTTCCACTGGACGTGACCCAGCCGACGCAATACGGGCCGAGGGTCAAAGCGCTGGCCGTCTATCTGCAAGAGTATCAGCAAATTCCGATGGAGCGCACCCAGGAATTCTTCAACGACGTGCTGCAGCTGCCGTTGTCGGAAGGCACGCTGGCGAATGCGCGCGAAACGTGCGCCGTGCGCCTGGAACCGGTGGCAACCGCCATTAAACAGGGCGTGACGCAGGCGGCGGTCGGGAACTTCGATGAGACCGGCCTGCGCATCGCCGGTCGGACCAACTGGCTGCACGTGGCCGCCACCCTGATTTTGACTTACTATGCCGTGCACGCCCAGCGCGGCCAGAAAGCCATGCAGGCGATTGGCATTCTGCCCAATTTCAAGGGCACGGCGGTCCATGATGCGCTCCACGCCTACCTGGCCTACGGCTGTCGCCACAGCCTGTGCAATGCCCATCTGTTGCGCGACCTGACCGCCGCCGGTGAACTCACCGACCAGACCTGGCCCAAGGAGATCGCGGATTTGCTGCTGACCATCAAGGTGGCGGTTGAACAAGCCGCCACAGCCGGCCAGATGCAACTCGCCCCCCAGGCCATCAACGACTTCTGCACGCAATATCAGCACCTGATTGAACCGGCTTTGCAAGATAATCCCGCGCCGCCACCCGTGCGTGGCCGCCAGGGGCGGCAGCGCCAAGGTCCACTCCGCAGCCTGTTACTGCGGCTGAAAAATCACGCCTCGGCCGTGCTCGCTTTTATGCACGATTTTCGCGTCCCCTTCGACAATAACTTGGCTGAGCGCGACCTGCGCATGGCCAAGGTCCGTCAGAAAATCTCCGGCGGCTTTCGCTCTTGGCGCGGCGCCGAAATCTTCTGCCTCATCCGCGGCTATATTTCCACCATGCGCAAGCAGGGTCAGAATGTCCTGGCTGCTCTCAACAGCGTTTTTGCCGGCAATCCTCGCATGCCGCGGCTGACCTGAGTAGTTACGATGAAAACTAGATAAGCGTAATAACTT
>JAYTFQ010000815.1:0-5025 GCA_043734225.1 Anaerolineales bacterium
GCGCAGGGCGGCCCCTACCAACCGGCCTGCACCGCGCTGGGGTTGGCCTCCGGCGCGGTGGTGACCGCCACCTTGGCCTGGCGCAGGTCGTTGCCCCACAGCACCACGTCTTCCGTGGCGGCGTCGGCGATGTGCAGGAAGGCGCCCGTTCCGGGCTGGGCCTGGCAGTCGCGCACCACCGCGCCGTGGACATTCTTAAAGACCACCGCCGGCGCCTCGGGCGCGTCCAGCCCCTGGCGCGCCGACACGCCTTCCAGGGTCAGGTCGTGGGCGTTCTCCACCGTCAGCGCGCTCTGCCAGTGGTCCAGGGCCGGCGCTTCCCAGGTGATCTGCACATCCTTCAGGCTGAAGTTGCGCACGTTGTCGATGGCCAGCGCGTGCTGGCCCTTCTTCCACGGCGAGTGCGGGTCGGCGCTGATGGTCAGCCGCACGTTGTCGAAGGTGACGTTCTCCAGCGGCGAGTCCTTGTGGCCGTGGATCTTGTTGGGGCCGGGGCCGCGCGCGATGATATTCGACAGGATGATGTTGCGCATGATGCCCGGCGGCCGGTTTTGGCTCATATCCATGCTCGGGTCCAGGTCGCTGTGCTGGATCAGGTTGAAGTGAATCGGGTCGCCGTCGCCCCACCAGAACCAGTCAAAGCGCTGGCACTCGATGGTGCAGTTGGAGACGACCACGTTTTCCAGGATGCCGCCGGCGAAGAGCATGAAAGCCAGCCCGCGGTTGGCGCCGCTGATGACGCAGTTGTCGATGGTCACGTTGCGGATGGCGTTCTGGTTGCCGTCGCAAAACTTGAGCGCGCTGCTGGACGACGACAGCCGGCAGTTGCTGACGGTGATGTTCTCGCACGGGCGCGCCGGGCCAAAGCTGTTGCCGGAATAGAACACCAGCGCGTCGTCGCCGGTTTCGATGGTGCAGTTGGAGATGCGCAGGTCCCGGCAGCCATCCGGGTCAACCCCATCGCCCCACACGCTGTCCTGCATATCGTTGTGGATGTACAGCCCGTCCAGCACCAGCCGCTCGCAGCCCCACAGGTGCATGGTCCAAGAGGGCGAGTGCAGAAAGGTCAGGTTGAGGATCTGCACGTCCTGGCAGCGGATGAGCAGCACCAGGTTGCCGATGCTGTTCTCGGTGGGGAAGGGCCGCATCAGCGAGACGCCGTTCTGCTCGGCCAGAACCTGGTTAGAGAGGATGTACATGTCGCGATGCGCCATCAGGCTCCAGACATATTCGGCCTGGCCCTCCACCACGCCGTGGCCTTCCAGCGTGATGTGCTGCAAATCTTCGCCGTAGAACAGGGCGCGCTTGTCGAAGGCGGCCGGCTCCTTGCTGGCGTACACGGTGGCCCCCGCCTCCAGGTACAGCCGTAAATTGCTGCGCAGGTGCAGCGTGCCGGTGGTGTAGTCGCCGGGCGGGAAATAGACCACGCCGCCGCCGGCCGCGGCGCAGGCGTCAATCGCTTGCTGAATGGCGGCCTGGGCGCTGCCGGCCTTCTGCCCGCTGGCGCCGTAGTCGCGGACGTTATAGCTGGCCGGCCACCCCAGGGTGGCGGCCTGTCTGGCTGGGTTGGACATTGAGCTCCTTGTTGGTTGAATAGCTTGGTGAGCAAAGTATAACAAGACTTCACGATTGTCGGAGCTTGTCTGCCATGCTTTTGAAATAGTCGCGTGCCCAGGCATCGACATATGACTGACCCGTGGGCATGTTTTCACGGAAGAATGAGAGCAGCCAGACTGGCAGCCATCATTTTTTGGTGTCCATCCAGAATGAAATGGACCAGAGCGTTCTCGGCATATTGTCCTGTCCCAGGATTGCGGTTATCTGTCATTGAGAACGCCAGGGCGGTTGGCCGGTGACCCTGTTCCAGCAAGCGACGATACTCGCCAACCCGTTGCGTATTCAGATTCTGAATTGTAGGACCCTGCGCATAATCTTGCCATCGGCAAAATCACCGACGGCGCGAATTCCATTTGCCGGGCACTTTTCTCTTTTTGGCCGTGCACCACTCCGCTCCCGCCTCTCCCGTCCGCGCCCTTGTCTCTCGCGGACGGGAGAGGCGGGCCGGGGGGTGAGGCGGCCCGGCCGGCGATAACTCGCCCCCAGCGTGAAATGCGCCCATCTTTCCCCCACGCTTGACCACGCCCTCCCCCAGGTGTACAACACTCGCCAACCAACTCCCGGAGACCCCCATGGCCAAACAATACGAACAGTACAAGAAAGACTATGCCGCCTGGCTGCTCAAGCTGGCCGAGGCCGAGCTGTATACCACGAAGACCAAAACCAATCGCGTGCATTTCGACAACCTGCTTAAGGAACATGGGCGCGCCGTTGGCCGGCGCGTGCATACGCTGCGCGAGAACGGCGCGGCCGGCGCCACGCTCGACGATTTCAAGAACGACGTCGAGGTCAAGAAGCTGATCGCCGAGGCCGACCACTACGTGCACGAGATCTCCGAGACGAACAAGCGCACCATCGCCCTGGAGACCAGCGATTGGAAAACCCTGGTCGCCACCTATAAAACCTTGCAGACCGATCTGGCCGCCGAGATTGCCACCCGCAAGAAGGCGGTCAGCACCGCGCTGGGCGCCGGCAACAAGTCGCTGCCCGACATGGTCAAGCTGGCGGCGGAGGTGGAGAAAGCCAAAATCCGGGTGAAGAAATTCAACAGCTACTCCACCAGCGCCAAGGGCATGTTCAACGTCTCCCTGTACCGGGAGCCGTTCGACGAGACGGTCAAAGAAGAGCTGGCCAAGTCGAAAAGCCAGGCGCTATCGGAGGAGCAGGCCGGCATCTTTGAAAGCATCCTGGCCGATCGCAATTTGCGCATCACGCTGGCCACCGCCCAGTCCATCGCGCGCAAGGTGACCCAGGCCGTCAGCGACGCGCAGGCCGCTCAGTTGGCCAAGCAGGCCGAGACGCTCAAGACCGCCCAGGCCACCGCCACCAACGAGCTCAAGCGGCTGGACGACATTGCGGCCAAACACCGCAAAGCCTACGACACCATCGGCGAAACCGCCATCTTGACCACCAAGGTCGGGCCGAAAATCAAGCAGACCGTCCTGGCCCTGGAAAGCCTGAAGCAGAAGGCGCACGTCGAGTTCGCCAAGCTGCCCAACAAGTAATTCTCGCCAGGCGTCGCCTTCGATTCAAACGAACGTTAAACATCAACGCGAGAGGCTTCTGGAATGAAAAAGCGAATGTTGGGTAAGAGCGGTCTGGCCGTGTCGGCCATTGGGCTGGGCTGCATGGGCATGTCCGATTTCTACGGCAAGAGTGACGATCTGGCCTCGCTGGCGCTGCTGGAAAAGGCGCTGGAGTTGGGGGTCAACTTTTGGGACACAGCCGATATTTATGGCACGGGCCACAATGAGATGCTGATCGCGCAGGTGCTGCGCCGGCACCGGGACGAGGTGGTCATCGCGACGAAGTTCGGCAACATGCGCCGGATCGACGGCGCGGCGCTGGGCATCAATGGCTCGCCGGAGTATGTGAAGGCAGCCTGCGAGATGAGTCTGAAGCGCCTGGGCACCGACCACATCGATTTGTATTATCAGCACCGGGTGGACCCGAATGTGCCGATTGAGGACACGGTGGGCGCCATGGCCGAGCTGGTGACGGCGGGCAAGGTGCGCTTCCTGGGGCTGTCGGAAGCCTCGGCCAAGACCATCCGCCGGGCGCAGGCGGTGCACCCGATCACGGCGCTGCAAACGGAATATTCGCTGTGGACGCGCGACCCGGAGGGCGAGATCCTGGACACCTGCCGCGAGCTGGGGATCGCGTTTGTGGCCTATAGCCCGCTGGGGCGCGGGTTCCTCACCGGCGAGGTGACCCAGCCCGAGGCGCTGGAAGCCAATGACTTCCGGCGCATCAATCCGCGCTGGCGCGAGGAGAATTTGCAGCAGAACCTGGCGCTGGTGGAGCAGATCAAGCACATCGCGGCGGCCAAGGGCTGCACCCCGGCCCAACTGGCGCTGGCGTGGGTTCTGGCGCAGGGCGAGAACGTCATCCCCATCCCCGGCACGCGCCGCGAGAAGTATCTGCGCGACAACATTGGGGCGCTGGAGGTGACGCTGAGCGCCGAGGATCTGGCGACCATCAACGCGGCGCTGCCGGCCGGCGCGGCGGCCGGGACACGCTATCCGGAAGTGATGATGGGGCGGGTGAATCTGTAAAGCAAGACTTAATCCACGAAGGGACACGAAGCAGAACAATGGATAAGAACAAGCGCCAGCGTCTGGAAGCGAAGGGCTGGAAAGTTGGGTCGGCGGATGAATTCCTGGGCCTGACGGCAGACGAGGCGACTTATGTGGATTTGAAGCTGGCCCTCAGCCGGCAGGTGCGCGAATACCGGCAGGCCAGGCGCCTGACCCAGGTGGAGATGGCCCGGCTGCTGAAATCCAGCCAATCGCGGGTGGCCAAGATCGAGACGGGGGATGCGTCGGTGTCGCTGGATCTGCTGATCCGGTCGCTGATTGCGTTGGGGGCGACGCGGCGGGAGCTGGGGAAAATTATCGCGGCCTAACCTTGGTTGGCTAGGGGAGTGCATTTATGCCAGAGACTGCGTTTCCTATTAACAAAATCAGGCGGCGCAGCCGGTGGTGGCTATGGATTGCGTTTGTTCTGACTGGCCTCGCGCTGCTGGGGGCGTGTAACTTGCACGTGGCGGCATTTCGGGAGATTTTGTCCATTGGTGATCCCCCATCAATTGATCCATGGTTCATTGAACACATCGCTATTCTCCCCAACTCGCTACCCGATGGCGTAACGATGCAGGTTGTATCGAAATCAGGTTTGATCAGGCCGGCAGAGTATTTGGAGATTGCCAATTCCTCGCCAACGCCACTCTATCTGGCTATTCTGAAACCGCCTGCTACGGGTCTTACCGGGCCTGTATTCGCTCCAGCGCCAATTGAGCTCCCTATTCAGGGTCTTCCCGCGTTTCGGATTGTTTCTGGGGAGCTCTTTCTATGGAGCTCAACCTCACCAACGACACCTTGGCAGACCGGATGGCAGACCACGTCAAAC